>JBDHSE010000067.1:0-10739 GCA_039807955.1 Ideonella sp.
GTCCAGCATCGCGCGCACGCAGTCGGCGACGAGCCGCGGCTCGGCCATCAGGCAGGCGCCGAACGCGCCGCGCTGCACGCGTTCGCTCGGGCAGCCGCAGTTCAGGTTCACCTCGTCGTAGCCCCAGCGCCGCGCGAGCCGCACGCAGGCCGCCAGATCGTCCGGCTCGCTGCCGCCGAGTTGCAGCGCGAGCGGATGCTCGACGGCGTCGAAGTCGAGGTGGCGCGCCACGTCGCCGTGCAGCAGCGCGCCGGTCGTCACCATCTCGGTGTAGAGCCGGGTGCGCCGCGTCAGCAGGCGGTGAAAGACGCGGCAATGCGTGTCGGTCCAGTCCATCATCGGCGCGACGGACAGGCGCCAGGGGTTGCAGGGCTGGGCGGCGGTCGGGGCATCGAGATGCGGCACGGCCGCAATTGTCACCCGCGACCTTAGCACTCGCGTCGAGCCCGACACCTACACCTGTATCACCCGCGCGAAGCGGGGATTCCTGCGCGCTATGCGCGGTCGCAACCGTTTGCGTCCCACGCGCTCAGGCGCAGAATGCCAGCTGCGCCCGCCTCACATTCGGCGGGTGCTTGTCGAACCGGTGCAACGAGGCGAATCATGGCAAGCGAACAACGCGCGGCGGCAGCCGCATTCACGGGCGTGGCAGACGACGGCGTCCAGCTCACAACCGGCACGTCGGTCAGCGCGAAGGCGGCGAACGGCGAGACCTACCCGTTGATGCGCCAGCTCGGCGGGCGGGCGTACCAGTTGCTCGCGGCAACGCGCGCCGCCGATCACTTCATCGCGCAGGAAAGCGATGCCGATCGTGACACCGGCTCGTGGCTGATCTCGTGCGCCGTCACGCTCGCCGACGAACTCGCCGACGACCTCGACGGCATGGCGAGGAACCTGCGTGCGAGCGCGGCCGACGCTGCCCTTTCGCTCGGCTTCCAGCGGCTGCGCGTGCGTGCCCACCAACTCCACGCGGCAACGCGGGCGGCCGACCACTTCCTCGAGCAGGAGAGCAGTGTCGATCGCAGCACCGGGTCGTGGCTGATCGCCTGCGCGCTCGGCCTTGCCGACAAGCTCGCCAACGAACTCGAAGAGCTGGCCAACGGGATGCGCCGCGGCGCAAGCGACGTCGCGGTGCCGATGGCCGAGCGGCGGCCGGGCGCGAGTCTGCACAGCGCGTAGGCCCGACCAACGATCCGCGCGGCGCCGCCGCGAGAGACTGCGCAAGCCGCGTCAGGCGATCGGGCTCACCGCCGGTTCGTCGACCGCGGCGCGCATCGCGAGCGCCTCGTTCGCGACGAGCGCGCCGATGACGAGCGCACCGCCGACGAGCGTCGAGCCGCTCGGCTGCTCACCCGCGAACAGCCAGGCCCAGGTGACGCCGAGGATGACTTCGAGCAGGCCGAGCAGCGACACCTCCGGCCCCGGCAGCACGCGCGTGACACGAACGACGAGCAGGCACGGCACGGCGAGCTGAAAGACGCCGAGCAGCGCGAGCAGCGTCAGGTCGTGCGCCGAGGCCTGGAACGGCGTCGCCCACGGCAACACGCCGAGCATCGAGATCAGCGCGCCGATCAGCACCGCGCTCATCATGTCGCCGCCCTCCTCGGCCCTGCCGTGATGGACGTGCTGCAGCAGCGTCCAGTTGATCGCGGCGGCGACCGGCACGCAAAACGCGACCGCGATGCCGATCAACTGGCCCGCGCTCGACGCCCCGGCCTCGTTGCCGAACATCCAGGCGATGCCGATCGCCGCGACGCCGATCGCGCCCCAGGTACGGCCGGCCAGCCTGTGGCCGAGGACGAAGCGCGACATCAAGGCGGTGAGCAGCGGGCCGGTCGCCATTGTGACGAGCACGTTGGCGACCGAGGTCAACGTGATCGCGACCATGAACGCCGTATACATCACCGACCAGCACAGGCCCGACACCCACACCGGCCACGGCGAGCGAACGAGCTGACGCCAGAACGCCGGGCCGCGCATCGCGCTGAACGCGATCGCAAGGGCGAGCGCGTTGAAGGTGCTGCGCCAGAACGTCACCTCGAAGCTGCGCGCCGCGTCGAGCTGGCGCGTGACGACGCCCGCCGTGCTCCACAGCAGCGTCACGACCACCATCAGCAAGACAGCTTTGCGGTGCGTCATCGGCATCCAGAGGGCCGCGCAGCGGCCCGGGCGTCATTCAAGCTGGAATCCCCGCGTGGCGGGGGGCAGGGGGTGCCGTCAATGCCCGCGAAAGCGGTACCTGCGTGAAGCACCTACGCTGCTTCCCTGCTCGCACGCTTGCGCTCATGTTCCTTCAGGTACCGCTTGCGAAGGCGGATCGACTTCGGCGTGATCTCGACCAACTCGTCGTCCTCGATGAACTCGACCGCATATTCGAGCGTGAGCTGGATCGGCGGCGTGATCTTGATCGCATCCTCCTTGCCCGAGACGCGGAAGTTGGTCAGCTGCTTGCCGCGCACCGCGTTGACGACGAGGTCGTTGTCGCGCGAGTGGATGCCGATGATCATGCCCTCGTAGAGCGGGTCACCGGCCGATACGAACATGCGGCCGCGGTCGTCGAGCTTGCCGAGCGAATACGTCACCGCCTCGCCGTCGTCCTGGCTGATCAGCACGCCGTTCTTGCGCCCGGCGATCTCGCCCTTGAACGGCTCGTAGCCGTCGAAGATGTTGCTGATGAGGCCGGTGCCGCGCGTCAGGTTCAGGAACTCGTTCTGAAAGCCGATCAGCCCGCGCGCCGGGATGCGGTAGTCGAGTCGCACGCGCCCGCGGCCGTCGGGCTCCATGTGCACGAGCTCGGCCTTGCGCAGGCCGAGCGCCTGCATCACGCCGCCCTGATGCTGCTCCTCGACGTCGGCGGTGACGAGTTCGATCGGTTCGTGGCGCACGCCATCGACCTCGTGGAAGACGACGCGCGGCTTGCTGACGGCGAGTTCGAAACCTTCGCGGCGCATGTTCTCGAGCAGGATCGTCAAGTGCAGTTCGCCGCGGCCCGAGACTTCGAAGATGCCGTCCTCGTCGGTATCCTTGACCCGCAGCGCGACGTTCGATTGCAGCTCGCGCTCGAGGCGGTCGCGGATCTGGCGGCTGGTGACGAACTTGCCTTCGCGGCCGGCGAGCGGCGAGGTGTTGACGCAGAAGTTCATCGTCAACGTCGGCTCGTCGACGGCGAGCATCGGCAGCGGCACCGGATCGTCCAGGCTCGTGAGCGTGACGCCGATGCCGATGTCCTCGATGCCGTTGACGAGCACGATGTCGCCCGGCCCGGCCCGCTCGGCCTGGCGCCGCTCGAGGCCCTCGAAGGTCAGCACCTGGTTGACGCGCGCCTTGACCGGTTCGGAATCAGGGCCGCTGTACATCGCCACGTCCTGCAGCGGCGCGAGGCTGCCCTGGTTGATGCGGCCGATGCCGATGCGCCCGACGTAGGTCGAATAGTCTAGCGAGCAGATCTGCAGCTGCAGCGGCGCGTCCGGGCTGCCTTCATGAGCTGGAACGTACTGAAGAATCGCGTCGAACAGCGGCGCGAGGTCGGTGCCGACCGTGCCCTGCTCGAGGCTCGCCCAGCCGTTCAGGCCCGACGCGAAGACGACCGGGAAGTCGAGCTGCGCCTCGTTCGCGCCGAGTTTGTCGAAGAGGTCGAAGGTCGCGTTGATGACGTAGTCGGGCCGCGCGCCGGGTCGGTCGACCTTGTTGACGACGACGATCGGTTTCAGGCCGAGGGCGAGCGCCTTGCGCGTCACGAAGCGCGTCTGCGGCATCGGCCCTTCGACCGCATCGACGAGCAAGAGGACGCTGTCGACCATCGACAGCACGCGCTCGACCTCGCCGCCGAAGTCGGCGTGGCCCGGCGTGTCGACGATGTTGATGTGGGTGCCCTTCCACTCGACGGCGCAATTCTTCGACAGGATCGTGATGCCGCGCTCGCGTTCGATGTCGTTGCTGTCCATCACGCGCTCGGTGAGCTTCTCGTTGTCGCGAAACGTGCCGCTCTGGCGCAGCAACTGATCGACGAGCGTCGTCTTGCCATGGTCGACGTGGGCGATGATCGCGACGTTGCGGATCTGCTTGTGCATGTCTTGCTCTCGTTGTCGGGTTCAGTCCGGCTGCGCGGCGGCGAGCAGCGCCTGCACCTCGGGCGGGCTCAGCAGCCGGTCTGCGATCAGCTCGCCGCCCGCGATGTGGGCGCTGCCGAGGAAGGCACCGCGTTGCGGGCCGTAGACGCGAACGCGCGGCGCGTCGGCGGCGTCGATGCGACGGCGCAAGCCGCTCAGGAACCGCCCGGCTTCTTCGCTGTCCAGCCGCAGCGTGGGCCATTGCGCTAGCAGCGCGTCGGCCGGCGCGAGCAGCGCGTCGCGTTCGCGCTCGGTCAGCGCGGCGAGCGCGTCGAGCGTGTGCGCTTCGGCGACGCTCAATGGACCGCTTGCGGTGCGCCGCAGCTCTGTCAGGTGCGCCCCGCAGCCAAGCGCCTCGCCGATGTCTTCGGCCAGGGTGCGGATGTAGGTGCCCTTGCCGCAGCGCACATCGAGCACGAGCGTGTCGCCTTGCCACCGCACGATCTCGATCGCGTCGATCCGCACCTCACGCGGCGCGCGCTCGATCGCGATGCCGGCGCGGGCGTAGTCGTAGAGCGCCCTGCCCTCGTGCTTGAGCGCCGAATGCATCGGCGGCGTCTGCGCGATGACGCCGGTGAAGGCGGCGCAGGCGCGTTCGATCTGCTCTCGCGTGACGTCGACCGGCCGCTCGCGCAGCAGCTCGCCCTCGGCGTCGCCGGTCGTCGTCGTGCGGCCGAGCGCGAGCGTCGCGCGATACGCCTTGTCGGCGTCGAGCCCCTGTTGCGAGAACTTGGCCGCCGCGCCGAAACACAACGGCAGCAAGCCGGTCGCGAGCGGATCGAGCGTCCCGGTGTGCCCGGCCTTCTCGGCGCGGTACAGGCGCTTGGCCTTTTGCAAGGCGTCGTTGCTCGACATGCCCAGCGGCTTGTCGAGCAGCAGCACACCGTGCACCGGGCGGCGCACGCCGCGGACGCGCGGGGCGTTCACTTCAGTTGCTCCACCGCGCTGCGTGCGCCCCACGACCCATGAACCGGCGC
This sequence comes from Ideonella sp., assembly GCA_039807955.1. Lineage (GTDB taxonomy): Bacteria > Pseudomonadota > Gammaproteobacteria > Burkholderiales > Burkholderiaceae_C > CAIKUF01. The sequence continues at coordinate 5,087 of JBDHSE010000067.1, forward strand.
GGTGAGCAGCGCGTGCCGGCGAATGCGACAGCGCGGCACGGCTAGAGACCCTCACCCCAGCCCTCTCCCGCACGCGGGAGAGGGAGCGGGCCAACACCGTCCCCCATCCGCGGCTGAGGGAGCAGGCCAACTCTCCCCTTGGGGAGGGTTGGGGTGAGGGGGTCTTCCCGCACAGATCCACTTCGAACGAGCTGTTTGGTCTGCGGTGTCACTTCAATCTTCCTTCGCCCGCGTCGCGTTCGCCCGCTTGATCAGCGCGTCGAGTTCGGCGGCGCGCTCGGTCGTGCGGTCGAAGACGAAGTGCAGCGTCGGCACGGTGTGGATGCGCAGCCGCTTGAAGAGGCCGTTGCGCAGGAAGCCGGCCGCCTCGTTGAGCGCCGCCTCGCACTCCTGCGCGTCGCCGACGAGGACCGAGAAGAACACCTTGGCGTGCGCGTAGTCGGCCGAGACCTCGACCGCGTGCAGCGTGACGATGCCGATGCGCGGGTCCTTCAGCTCGCGGATCAGTTCGGCGAGGTCGCGCTGGATCTGGTCGGCGATGCGAAAGCCGCGGTTGGGGATAGATCGCTTGTGTCGCATGGAGCATCGGGCACCCGCCCCATGGACAAGCCCCGCCGTCTTTGCGGAGGGCGGGGCCTGGTCGGGGCGAGCAAGTGCCGCGTTACAGGGTCCGGGCCACTTCCTTGACCTCGAAGAACTCGAGCTGGTCGCCCTCGGCGATGTCGTTGTAGTTCTTGAGTTTGATGCCGCACTCGAAGCCTTCCTTGACTTCGCGCACGTCGTCCTTCTCGCGCCGCACCGACTCGATCTCGCCGCTGTGGACGACGACGTTGTCGCGCAGCAGGCGGAACCGCGCGCCGCGACGCACGACACCCGAGGTGACCATGCTGCCGGCGACGGTGCCGATCTTCGACGCGACGAACACCTTGCGGATCTCGGCGCTGCCGATGACCTCCTCGCGCTGCTCGGGCGCGAGCATGCCCGTCATCGCCGCCTTCACCTCGTCGACCGCGTCGTAGATGATGTTGTAGTAGCGGATATCGACGTTGTTGCCCTCTGCGAGCTTCCTCGCGCCGGCGTCGGCGCGGACGTTGAAGCCGATGACGACGGCCTTGGCGGCGATCGCGAGGTTGATGTCGCTCTCGCTGATCGCGCCGACCGCGGCGTGCACGACGCGCACCTTGACCTCGTCGGTCGAGAGCTTGAGCAGCGACTGCGACAGCGCCTCCTGCGAGCCCTGGACGTCGGCCTTGATGATGAGCGAAAGCGTCTGCGACGCCCCGGCCGCGTCGAACATGTTCTCGAGGTTCGCCGCCTGCTGGCGATTGAGCTTCACGTCGCGGTACTTGCCCTGGCGGAAGGTCGCGATCTCGCGCGCGCGGCGCTCGTCGGCGAGGACCATCAGCTCGTCGCCCGCCTGCGGCACCTCGGTCAGGCCCTGGATCTCGACCGGGATCGACGGCCCGGCTTCGGTACACGCCTTGCCGTCCTCGTCGAGCATCGCGCGCACCCGGCCGTAGCTCGAACCGGCGAGCACGACGTCGCCGCGCTTCAAGGTGCCCGACTGGATCAGTACCGTCGCGACCGGCCCGCGTCCCTTGTCGAGCCGCGCCTCGATGACGAGGCCCTTGGCCGGCGCATCGACCGGCGCCGTCAGCTCGAGCACCTCGGCCTGCAGCAGCACCTGCTCGAGCAGCTGGTCGATGCCCTGCCCGGTCTTGGCGGAAACGGGGACGAACGGCGAATCGCCGCCGAACTCCTCGGGCACGACGCCTTCGGCGACGAGTTCGGACTTCAGCCGCTCGACGTTCGCCTCGGGCTTGTCCATCTTGTTCATCGCGACGACGAGCGGCACGCCGGCGTCCTTCGCGTGCGAGATCGCCTCCTTCGTCTGCGGCATCACGCCGTCGTCGGCGGCGACGACGAGGATCACGATGTCGGTCGCCTTCGCGCCGCGCGCACGCATCGCCGAGAACGCGGCGTGGCCCGGCGTGTCGAGGAAGGTGATCACGCCGCGCGGCGTCTCGACGTGATAGGCGCCGATGTGCTGCGTGATGCCGCCCGCTTCGCCGACGGCGACGCGCGAGCGCCGGATGTAGTCGAGCAGCGAGGTCTTGCCGTGATCGACGTGGCCCATCACAGTGACGACCGGCGCGCGCGGCAGCGCCTCGGTGCTGCTGTCGTCGGCGCCCTCCTCGAGGAAGGCTTCGGGGTCGTCGAGCTTGGCGGCGAAGGCCTTGTGGCCCATCTCCTCGACGACGATCATCGCCGTCTCCTGGTCGAGCTGCTGGTTGATCGTGACCATCTGGCCGAGCTTCATCAGCTGCTTGATGACCTCGGACGCCTTGACCGACATCTTGTGCGCGAGGTCGGCGACGCTGATCGTCTCGGGCACGTGCACCTCCTGCGCCTGGAACTCGGTCGGCGCGACGAAGGCAGACGGCGCGCCGTCGTTGCGCTCGCCGCGGCGCCCGCCGCGCGGCGCGCGCCAGCCGGGGCGCGTCGCGCCGCCGGTGTTGAGCGTCTTCAGGCCGCGGCGCTTGGCCGCATCGTCGGCCCAGCTCGACGACAGCTTCTCGGACTTGACCGACTTCTTCTCGCCCGGCTTGGCCGCCGTCGCCGCACCCGGCGCCGCCGGCGTGCCGGCCTTCTTGTGGATCGTGCCCTTGATCTCGGCCGCCGCCGGCTTGGGCTCCTCGGGCTTGTGCGGGACGAGCACGCGCTTGGGCGCGTTCATCATCTGGCGGATCGCCGCCGCTTCGTCCTCGGCCTGCTTGCGCCGCTTGGCAAGATCGGCCAGGCGCTGCTTCTCCTCGTCGACGACGTCGGCGGCCTTGATGACGCGCAGCGCCGGCTTGGCCGGCTCGGCGGCTTCGGGCGCGGCAGGCGCTGCGGCATCCGGCGTATCCGGCGTCGCGGCGGCGGCGCCTTCGCCCGCCTTGTCGGCCGCGGCTGCGGCGGCCTTCTGCGCGGCCTTCTCGGCCGCTTTCTGCGCCGCCTTCTCGGAAACCTTGCGCTTCGGTGCCGCTGCGGCGGCGAGCGCTTCGGCCGCGACCTCGGCGGCCGCCTTCGCGACGGCCTCGCGCTGGCGCTGCTCGGCCGCCTCGCGCTCGGCGCGCTCCTGCTCCTCGCGCAGGCGCTGCTTCTCGGCCAGTTCGGCTTCCTGGCGGCGCAGCAGTTCGGCCTGCGCGTGCGCTTCCTCCTCGCGGCGGCCGAGTTCGGCCTCGTCGATAACGGGCGCCGCGGGCTCGGCCGGCGTGTCGTCGCGCTTGATGAAGGTGCGCTTCTTGCGCACCTCGACCTGGATCGTGCGCGCCTTGCCGCTCGCATCGGCCTGCTTGATCTCGCTCGTCGACTTGCGCGTGAGGGTGATCTTGCGTCGCTCGGGGCCGGCCATGCCGTGCGAAGAACGCAGGTGCTCGAGCAGGCGTTCCTTGTCAGCCTCGGTCAATGCATCGTCGCTCGATGCCTTCGCGACGCCGGCCGACTCGAGCTGCTCGAGCAACGCCGCGGCCGAGCGCTTGAGCTCTGCAGCGAACTGGGCAACGGTAGTCACGGCCATGGGTGGATTCCTTACTTGTGTAGCTTGCGGTGCAATCGAGCGTGCGGCTGCGTCATCATGTCGTGAACCAGTGTTCGCGCGCCTTCATGATCAGCGCCCTGGCGTGTTCCTCGTCGATGCCCGACATCTCCGTCAGCTCGTCGACCGCGAGGTCGGCGAGGTCGTCGCGCGTCTTCACGCCGCCGTCCGACAGGCGCGCGATGATCTCGGCGTCGAGCCCCTCGAGGTCGCGCAGGTCCTGCGAGACCTTGTCGACCTTTTCCTCGCGCACGATGTCCATCGTCAGCAGCGCATCCTTCGCGCGGGTGCGCAGTTCGGTCACCGTCTCCTCGTCGAAGCTCTCGATCTCGAGCATCTCCTGCATAGGGACGTAGGCGACTTCCTCGAGGCTCGTGAAGCCTTCGGCGATCAGGATGTCGGCGACCTCGACGTCGACGTCGAGCTTCTCGACGAAGAGCTTGCGCAGCGTCTCGTTCTCCTCGCTCTGCTTGGCCTCGGATTCCTCGGCGCTCATGATGTTGATACGCCAGCCGGTCATCTCGGAGGCCAGGCGCACGTTCTGCCCGCCGCGGCCGATCGCGATCGCGAGGTTCTCCTCGTCGACGACGACGTCCATCGCGTGGCGCTCCTCGTCGACGACGATCGACTGCACGTTGGCCGGCGCGAGCGCGCCGATCACGAACTGCGCCGGGTCCTCGGACCACAGCACGATGTCGACGCGTTCGCCGGCGAGTTCGTTCGTCACCGCGTTGACGCGCGAGCCGCGCACGCCGACGCAGGTGCCGATCGGATCGACGCGCCGGTCGTGCGAGACGACGGCGATCTTCGCGCGCGAACCCGGGTCGCGCGCGCAGCTCTTGATCTCGAGCAGCCCCTGTTCGATCTCGGGCACCTCGAGCGCGAAGAGCTCGATCATGAACGCCGGCGCGCTGCGCGACAGGATGATCTGCGGGCCGCGCAGCGTCGTATCGACCTCGAGGATGACGGCGCGCACGCGGTCGCCGACGCGCAGGTTCTCCTTCGGGATCATCTCGCCGCGGCGCAGCCGGCCCTCGACGCGGCCCGACTCGACGATGAGGTCGCCCTTGTCGAGCCTTTTCACACTGCCGACGAAGATCTTGTCGCCGCGCGACAGGAAGTCGGTCAGCAACTGCTCGCGCTCGGCGTCGCGGATCTTCTGCAGGATCACCTGTTTGGCGGCCTGCGCGCCGATGCGGCCGATCGTCACCGACTCGATCGGCTCCTCGATGTAGTCGTCGACCTCGATGTCGCCGATCTGCTCCTGCGCCTCGAACAGCAGCACCTCGGCGTCCGGGATCTGCAATCCGGCCTCGTTCGGCACGACGTGCCAGCGGCGGAAGGTCTCGTAGTCGCCGGTCTCGCGATCGACCGCGACGCGCACGTCGATCTCACCGCCGTGCAGCTTCTTGGTCGCCGACGCGAGCGCCGCCTCGACGGCGCCGAAGACGACCTCGCGCTCGACGCTCTTCTCGCGCGCGATCGCATCCACCAGCATCAACATTTCGCGATTCATTCTCAGCGACCTCCATCCACACCGCCCGCGCCGCCAACGGCTGGCGCAGCATCCTGCGGCGCCGCCGGCAGGAAGCGGCGGCCCTTGAAATCGATCTCCGGCACGAGCCGGGCTTCGCGTACTTCGTCCAACCGAAAGTCGAGCACCTGCACGCCGGATGCTTGCGCCGGTGCCGCGGCCTTGCGCGGCCTGGCGCTAGCCGGCGGCGCCGGATCGGCGTCGAGCTGCAACTGCCAGCCGTCCCCGGCGGGGTTTGCAAGCAGCGTGCCGGAGAAGCGCTTGCGGCCCTTCAACGGCGCCTTCAACGTCAACGCAATCCGCTCACCCGCGAAGCGCGCGAAATCGGCGACCTTCTTCAACGGCCGGTCGAGACCGGGCGACGAGACTTCGAGCCGCGCATAGTCGCGGCCCTCGACTTCGAGCACATGCTGCAACTGGCGCGTGACCTTCTCGCAGTCCTCGACGACGATGAACTCGCCCGCCGGGTCGCCCTGCACGCGGTCGATCGTGACGCGCAGCAGCCCGCCCGCGGACACCTCGATGTCCACGAGTTCGTA
>JBDHSE010000068.1:0-10736 GCA_039807955.1 Ideonella sp.
GGCCTGTACCAGCCGCTCGACCTCGGCATCGCGCGCTGCCGGCTGAGCGTCGCGGTGCGCGCCGACTTCGACTACGCGGCGGCCGTCAAGCAGGGCTCGCGCATCCGCGTCGCGAGCAAGTACACGCAGTGCGCGCGCGAACACTTCGCGGACAAGGGCGTGCACGTCGACCTCATCAAGCTCTACGGCTCGATGGAACTCGCGCCGCTGACCGGGCTGGCCGACGCGATCGTCGACCTCGTCTCGACCGGCGGCACCTTGAAGGCCAACGGCCTCGTCGAGGTCGAGCAAATCATGCCGATCTCGGCGCGCCTGATTGTCAACCAGGCCGCGCTCAAGTTGAAGCGCGAGCCGCTGCGCGCGCTGATCGACGCCTTCGAGCAGGCGAGCCGGTCGCCCAAGGCATAGACCACGATGCGAACCACGATCCGCCGCCTCGATACCCGCACGCCCGATTTCGACGCCGAACTCGCGCGGCTGCAGCATTGGTCGGCACAGACGGATGCGGCGATCGAATCGCGCGTCGAGGAGATCGTCGCCGACGTCCGCGCGCGCGGCGACGCGGCACTGCTCGACTGCACGCGCCGCTTCGACGGGCTGGGCGCGGCCTCGGTCGCCGAACTGGAACTGACGCGCGCCGATTTCGCAGCCGCGCACGACGCCCTGCCCGCCGTGCAGCGCAACGCGCTGCAAGCGGCGGCCGATCGCATCCGCGACTACCACCAGCGCCAGCTCGACGCCTGCGGCCGGTCCTGGCGCTACCGCGACGCCGACGGCACGCTGCTCGGCCAGAAGGTCACGCCGCTCGACCGCGTCGGCGTCTACGTGCCGGGCGGCAAGGCGGCGTACCCGTCGAGCGTGCTGATGAACGCGCTGCCGGCGACGGTTGCCGGCGTCGGCGAGATCGTGATGGTCGTGCCGACGCCGGCCAGCGCCAACGGTTCCGACCGCGGCGAGCGCAACCCGCTCGTCCTCGCCGCCGCGCACCTGGCGGGCGTCACGCGCGCGTTCACCGTCGGTGGGGCGCAGGCGGTCGCCGCGCTCGCCTACGGCACGGCGAGCGTGCCTCGCGTCGACAAGATCACCGGCCCCGGCAACGCGTATGTCGCGAGCGCGAAGAAGCGCGTCTTCGGTGCGGTCGGCATCGACATGATCGCCGGGCCGAGCGAGATCCTGGTGCTGGCCGACGGCAGCACGCCGGCCGACTGGGTTGCGATGGATTTGTTCAGCCAAGCCGAGCACGACGAACTGGCGCAGAGCATCCTGCTCACCCCCGACGCGGCGTATCTGGATGCGGTGCACGCCGCGATCGACCGCCTGATCGGCGACATGCCGCGGCAGGGCGTGATCCGCGCGTCGCTCCAAGGCCGCGGCGCGCTCGTCCTGACGCGCTCGATGCAGGAGGCCTGCGAGATCGCGAACCGCATCGCGCCCGAGCACCTCGAGATCTCGAGCGACGACCCCTGGCGCTGGGAGCCGCTGCTGCGCCACGCCGGCGCGATCTTCCTCGGCGCGTACACGAGCGAGAGCCTGGGCGACTACTGCGCCGGGCCGAACCATGTGCTGCCGACCTCAGGCACGGCGCGCTTCTCGTCGCCGCTGTCGGTGATGGACTTCCAGAAGCGCAGCAGCCTGATCGAGGTCAGCGCCGCCGGCGCGCAGGTGCTCGGCCCGATCGCGGCCGAACTTGCCGATGGCGAAGGGCTTCCTGCTCATGCGCAGGCTGCACGGATGCGGCTCGATGCGAAGTTGCAGGCGCCGCCCGCGGCCGGCGATCTGGCGCGCCGCATCGCGCGAACGATCCGCCAGGACGTGCAAAGCAGCGCTGCCTACGCGATCCAGCAAAGCGCCGGCATGGTCAAGCTCGACGCGATGGAAAACCCGTTCGCGCTGCCGCCCGAACTGCAGCGCGAACTCGGCGCGCGGCTCGCGAAGGTCGCGATCAACCGCTACCCGGTCGGCAAGCCCAAACTCGCCGCCGCGATCGCGCGCCACTTCGACGTACCTGCCGGCTGCGGCGTGATGGTCGGCAACGGCTCGGACGAGCTGATCGACCTGCTCTCGGTCGCGTGCAACGTGCCGGGCGCGGCGATCCTCGCGCCGCTGCCGGGCTTCGTGCTCTACGAGTTGTCGGCGCGGCTGCGCGGGCTGCGCTTCGTCGGCGTGCCGCTGACCGCGGAATTCGAACTCGACGAGCGCGCGATGCTGGATGCGATCGCGCGCGAGCGCCCGGCGCTGACCTACATCGCGTACCCGAACAACCCGACCGGCAACCTCTACGACGAGCGCATCGTGCGCGAGATCGTCGCCGCCGTCGGCGCGCAGGACGGCCTCGTCGTCTTCGACGAGGCGTACCAGCCGTTCTCGTCGCGCAGCTGGATGCCGCAGCTCGCCGCGCACCCGCACGTCATCGTGATGCGAACGCTGTCGAAGTTCGGCCTCGCCGGCGTGCGCCTCGGCTACATGGCAGGGGCCTCTTCGTTGATCGAGCAGATCGACAAGGTGAGCCCGCCGTACAACGTGAGCTCCCTCAACGCCGAGGCGGCACTCTTCGCGCTCGAGCACGCCGATGTGTTCGCCGCGCAGGCGCAGGTCCTGCGCGCCGAGCGCGAAAAGCTCCTTGCCGCGCTCGCCGCGCTGCCTGGCGTGACGCCGTTTCCGAGCGAGGCGAACATGATCCTCGCGCGGGTTCCCGATTCGAAGCGCGCGTTCGACGGCATGAAGGCGCGCGGCGTGCTCGTCAAGCACATCGCCGGGCTGCATCCGCTGCTCGCCAATTGCCTGCGGCTGACGGTCGGCACGCCCGAGGAAAATACCCTGATGATCGACGCGTTGCGAGCGAGCCTGTGATGACGAACCGAGTGGCAGAAGTCCGGCGGGACACGAAGGAAACGCAGATCCGCGTGCGCGTCGATCTCGACGGCAGCGGCGCGGCCAGGCTCGCGACCGGCATCGGTTTCTTCGACCACATGCTCGACCAGATCGCGCGCCACGGCCTCATCGACCTCGACGTCGAAGCGAAGGGCGACCTGCACATCGACGGCCACCACACGGTCGAAGACGTCGGCATCACGCTCGGCCAGGCGGTCGCCAAGGCGGTCGGCGACAAGGCCGGCATCACGCGCTACGGCCATGCCTACGTGCCGCTGGACGAGGCGCTGAGCCGCGTCGTCGTCGATTTCTCGGGCCGCCCCGGGCTGCACATGGACGTGGCGTTCAAGGCCGGGATGATCGGCGGCTTCGACACCCAGCTCGCTTTCGAGTTCTTCCAGGGCTTCTCGAACCACGCCCTCGTCACGCTGCACATCGACAACCTCAAGGGCGAGAACGCGCATCACCAGTGCGAGACGGTGTTCAAGGCTTTCGCCCGCGCGCTGCGCATGGCGCTCGCGCCCGACCCGCGCATGGGCGGCCTGATCCCTTCGACCAAGGGCAAGCTTTGAAATGAATCCTCGGGTCGAACGGCTCGTTCGGCGGCGGTTCGAGCGGCAGCGCCCCCTCACCCCAACCCTCTCCCCGAGGGGAGAGGGGGTTGTGCCGCTCCCCGTCCCGCGCGCAGGAGTTGGCCCGCTCCCTCTCCCGCCCGCGGGAATCGGCCCGCTCCCTCTCCCGCCCGCGGGAGAGGGTTGGGGTGAGGGTCTGCCGCCCTGCTGCGGCCGCATTAGCCGCCACGCGCCTCGCGCTTTCGTGCGCCGGGGGGCGCGCCCAGCGCGCCTGAGCCATTGAGATGAACCGCAGCGTCGCCGTCGTCGATTACGGCATGGGCAACCTGCGCTCGGTGTCGCAGGCGCTCGCGCACGTGGCGGCGGGGACGGGGATCGGCGTCGTCGTCACGTCGCGGCCCGACGCCGTGCGCGGCGCCGAGCGCGTCGTGCTGCCGGGGCAGGGCGCGATGCCCGATTGCATGCGCGAGCTGCGCGTGTCGGGCCTGCACGACGCGGTGCTCGAAGCGGCGGCGTCGAAGCCGCTGCTGGGCGTGTGCATCGGCATGCAGATGCTGTTCGACCGCAGCGCCGAAGGCCCGACGCCGGGGCTCGCGCTGATCGGCGGCGAGGTGCTGCGCTTCGAACTCGAAGGCCGGCTGCAGCCTGACGGCAGCCGCTACAAGGTGCCGCAGATGGGCTGGAACCGCGTCGCGCAGACGGCGCACGGCCGCGCACCGCACCCGCTTTGGGACGGCGTGCCGGACGGCGCGTGGTTCTACTTCGTGCACAGCTTCTATGCCCGGCCGTCGGACGCCCGCCACAGCGTCGGCGAGACCGACTACGGCGCGCGCTTTACCAGCGCCGTCGCACGCGATAATATTTTTGCCACCCAGTTCCACCCCGAGAAGAGCGCGCAACACGGCCTGCGGCTGTACCGCAACTTCCTGCACTGGACGCCCTGAGCCCCGAGCCCGACTTCGGCAGTTGACCTCACGTTTCGCGTTGACGACCGCGCTGACGCTTGCGACAGAGATCGGCCCGCCCCTGCCTCGTTCCACTCCCCCCGACGAAAGCCATGCTGCTGATACCAGCGATCGACTTGAAGGACGGCAAGTGCGTCCGCCTGAAGCAGGGCGACATGAGCGCCTCGACCACGTTTGGCGAAGATCCGGCGGCGATGGCGCGGCGCTGGGTCGATGCCGGCGCGCGCCGCCTGCATCTCGTCGATCTGAACGGCGCGTTCGCCGGCAAGCCGGTCAACGAGGCGGCGATCCGATCCATCCTCGCCGAGGTCGGCGACGAGATCCCGGTCCAGCTCGGCGGCGGCATCCGCGACCTCGATACCGTCGAGCGCTACCTCGACGACGGCCTCGCGTTCATCATCGTCGGCACCGCCGCGGTCAAGAACCCCGGCTTCCTGCACGACGCCTGCAGCGCGTTCGGCGGCCACATCCTCGTCGGCCTCGACGCCAAGGACGGCAAGGTCGCGACCGACGGCTGGAGCAAGCTCACCGGCCACGAGGTCGTCGACCTCGCGAAGAAGTTCGAGGACTACGGCGTCGAAGGCGTGATCTACACCGACATCGGCCGCGACGGCATGCTCTCGGGAATCAACATCGACGCCACCGTCAAGCTCGCGCGGGCGCTCGCCGTGCCGGTCATCGCATCCGGCGGCCTCTCCGACATGGCCGACATCGAGCGGCTGTGCGCCGTCGAGCACGAAGGCGTCGCCGGCGTCATCTGCGGCCGCTCGATCTACACGGGCGACCTCGACTTCGCCGCCGCGCAGGTGCGCGCCGACGAACTCGCCGGCGCGAACTGAGCGAGCGCGGGTCAGCCGCTGCGGGCAATCCTGCGGCGCGCAACGGTGCCGACCGCGACCAGACCGAGCAGCATCAGCGCATACGTCTCGGGCTCGGGCACAGGTGCGGCGTGCAGAAAGCCGCGAATCTCGCCGGCTACGAACGCGTCCGTGTGGACGTTCATGTAGGCCTTGCCGGCGTTCAGTCCCATCGTCAGCGCGCTGAAGGCGCCATCCACGGTGCCTCCGTTGGCGGTGATGAAGGCGGCGTTGTAGCTGCTCGCCTGGGTCATGTCGAAGGTGTTGTCGTAGCTGCCCGAGGTCACGCCGTTCGGAAAGCCGCCGAAGGTCGGCGTCTGAGTGGCAACACCGGCCGTGCCGCTGTCCGGCGACGCCGTACAGCAGTGGATGTGCGCGGCGGTCGTCAACCCGAGCAGATCGGCGAACGATGCCTCGACCCGCATCGTGATCGCATCGAAGTCGATCGTCACCCGGGTCCATCCGGTGCCGGGCGATGCGTTCGGCGGCGATTCGGCCGCGCCCGACAGGTCGGCGTAGTAGACGATCTCGGCGGCCGCGGCGGGAATCGCGGCGGCGCCGACAAGGCAGGCAATGGCGAGGGCTCTGGCAATCATCATCTGCAGCTCCTTGGAGGTGGCGGTTGCGCCGCCGGGTGGCGGCGTCTCGGTATAGTCGAACGCTGCCTGTTTCGCCATCCCTAACAAATGCTTGCCAAACGCATCATCCCCTGCCTCGACGTGACCGACGGGCGCGTCGTCAAGGGCGTCAATTTCGTCGCGCTGCGCGACGCCGGCGATCCGGTCGAGATCGCGGCGCGCTACAACGAGCAGGGCGCCGACGAGCTGACCTTCCTCGACATCACGGCGACGAGCGACGGCCGCGACCTGATCCTGCACATCATCGAAGCCGTCGCGGCGCAGGTCTTCATCCCGCTCACCGTCGGCGGCGGCGTTCGCAGCGTGGACGACGTGCGCCGCCTGCTCAACGCCGGCGCCGACAAGGTGAGTTTCAACTCGGCGGCGGTCGCCGACCCGGGCGTGATCGAGGCGGCGTCGGGCAAGTACGGCGCGCAATGCATCGTCGTCGCGATCGACGCCAAGCGCCGCGCGGGCGATGACCTCGCCGCCCGCGGCCCGGGCTGGGACGTCTACACCCACGGCGGGCGCAAGAACGCGCAGCTCGACGCCGTCGACTGGGCGCGGCGCATGGCGGCCTGCGGCGCGGGCGAGATCCTGCTGACGAGCATGGACCGCGACGGCACGAAGATCGGCTTCGACCTCGAGCTCACGCGCGCGGTGAGCGATGCGGTGAGCGTCCCGGTGATCGCCTCGGGCGGCGTCGGCAGCCTCGAGCATCTGGTCGACGGCATCAAGGTCGGCGGCGCCGACGCCGTGCTCGCGGCGAGCATCTTCCACTACGGCGAACACACGATCGGCGAGGCCAAGGCGTTGATGGCCGCCCGCGGCATCCCGGTGCGGATGTGACGGCCACGCGGCGCAGGCCGCCAAGCGAGGTCCGCATCATCGGCGGACGCTGGAAGCGCAGCCGGCTCGCCGTGCTCGACAGGCCGGGGCTGCGGCCGACGCCGAACCGGCTGCGCGAGACGCTATTCAACTGGCTCGGCCAGGACCTCGCCGGCTGGCGCTGCCTGGATGCGTTCGCCGGCAGCGGCGCGCTCGGCTTCGAGGCGGCGTCGCGCGGCGCGGCCGAAGTCGTGCTGCTCGAACGCGACGCGCGCTTGGTGCGCGAGCTCAACCTGGCGCGCCAACGGCTGCAGGCCGACGCGCTGCGCGTCGAGGCGGCCGATGCGATCGCGTGGATGAAACGCTGCGAGGCGGAGCGGTTCGACATCGTCTTCATCGACCCGCCATTCGACGGCGCGCTCGCTGGTGATGCTTTGTCGGCGAGCGCTCGCCTCGTCGCGCCGCAGGGCTTCGTCTACCTCGAATCGCCGCAGCCTTGTCCCGAAACGCTGCTGCGCGAACTGGGCCTCACCGTTTTCCGCCATGCGCGCGCCGGCCATGTGCATTCGCATCTGCTGCGCCGGGCGGCGGACGGCAGCGACGCGGATGGCGCCGGCGCGCGCTGAGCGGATCGCCGGGTCCGCGGCGCGCAGGCACAGCAGGGTCGATCCGGCATTGCCCTAAACTGTGCCGACTCTCCCGCGACGGGCCGCGGGGGATCGCGACCAGGAGCACGTCTTGACGTCAGTTACCCGTCTCACCGCGGTCTACCCCGGAACCTTCGACCCGATGACACTCGGCCACGAAGACCTGATGCGCCGCGCAAGCGGCCTGTTCGAGCGCCTGATCGTCGCCGTCGCCGCCGGCTATCACAAGCGGGCGATGTTCACGATCGACGAGCGCCTCGAGATGGCGCAGGAGCTGGCGCAGCGCTACCCGAACGTCGAGGTGCAGACGTATCGCGGGCTGCTGCGCGACTTCGTCGTCGAGAACGGCGGCAAGGTCGTCGTGCGCGGGCTGCGCGCGGTGAGCGACTTCGAGTACGAGTTCCAGATGGCGGGCATGAACCGCCAGCTGATGCCCGATGTCGAGACGATGTTTCTCACGCCGTCCGACCAGTACCAGTTCATTTCGAGTACCTTCGTGCGCGAGATCGCGATGCTGGGCGGCGAGGTCTCGCAGTTCGTTTCGCCCTCCGTCGACCGGCGCCTGCGCGAACGCACGCGCGACGCGGGCAAGGAATAGACAAGGCAGCCACCGTGGCACTGATCATCACCGACGAATGCATCAACTGCGATGTCTGCGAGCCCGAGTGCCCGAACGAGGCGATCTCGATGGGGCCCGAGATCTACCAGATCGATCCCGACCGCTGCACCGAATGCGTCGGCCATTTCGACGAGCCGCAGTGCGTTCAGGTCTGCCCGGTGAGCTGCATCCCGGTCGATCCGGCGCACGTCGAGAGCCGCGAGACGCTGTGGGCGAAGTACCGTCGCCTGCAGGCGAATGCGAGCGCGCCGAGCGAGGCCGGCTGAAAGCGTCGCGGCTGATCGCGTCTTACTGCGACGCGGCCGAGGCCGGCGCCTTGGGCTTGGCCGGCAGGCGCACCGTCAGCGGCTTCGACGGATCGCGCGCCGCGGTCTTCTCGCTCTTCGGCGCCGATGCCGCATCGCCTGGGGCGGACGACGCCAGCTTCGGCGGGCGCGGGGGTTTCGCCTTGCGTCCCTCGGGGGCGGATGCCGGCGCATTGTCGCGGTCGTACTGCGCCGCGCGGCGCGCCTCGCTCGCGGCAAGCGCCTGCGCGGCGGCGCGCTGCTCGGGCGTGCGCGGGTCGCTCGCGTCGATCGGCTTGCCGTCGCTGCACGGCGCCTGCTGGTAGACGCGCCCGTCGGGCCCGCAGCGGTAGATCTTCTGTGCCCAAGCGCCAGCCGGCAGCGCAATGACCAAGGCGGCGATCCACAGCGATCTCATGGTGTCGGCTCCTTGGGCGTTGGTTCAACCTGGAAACGGCAGTTGAACGCGCTCGCCAGCACCGTGATCGGCGTGCCAGGCAAGGCGCGACGACGCTGCGGGCTCGTGCCCGCGAGGAGGAGCAACGCCGCATGGCGCGTCGAGCGCGGTGCTGGCGAGTGCGTAGCGCGCTCACCTGAAAGGTGAATGCGGTCGGAGCTGAGAAAGTCCGTGTTCACGCGCTTCCCCTGAGAATCAGCAGCGGTCAACTGCCGTTTCCAGGTTCAATCGGCGCCGCGGGGCGCGGCGGCTTCGGCCGCGGCGGCTTCGCGTGCAGCTTCATCATCGCGCGCTCCATCTCGCCGGCGAGCAGCAGATCGAGCGCCGAAAGCGAAAGCTCGATGCTCTTCTCGATCGCGTCGCGATCGTCGGCCGTGGGCTTGCGCAGCACATAGTCGATGACCTCGGCCTTGACCCCAGGGTGGCCGATGCCGAGCCGCAGGCGCCAGAAGTCGGGCGTGCCGAGCTGGGCCTGGATGTCCTTCAAGCCGTTGTGGCCGGCCGCGCTGCCGCCCTGCTTGAGCTTGACATGGCCCGGCAGCAGGTCGAGTTCGTCGTGCGCGACGAGGATCTGCTGCGGCTCGATCTTGAAGAAGCGCGCGAGCGCGGCGACCGCCTTGCCCGACAGGTTCATGTACGTCATCGGCGCGAGCAGGTAGATCGCCCCGGCCGCGCGGTTGACGCGCGCGACGTTGCCGAAATAGCCGCGCTCGGGGACGAGCGTCGCGCCCAGCTCGCGGGCGACGGCGTCGAGCCACCAGAAGCCGGCGTTGTGTCGGGTTGCGACGTATTGCGGCCCCGGGTTGCCGAGCCCGACGAGAAGGCGAATCATGCTGCGATTATCGAATGGCGCGGGCATGAAAAAGCCCCGCTTGCGCGAGGCTGGTCAAGGCGAAGCGGCAGGGCCGGACGCCGGACTACTTCTTGTTCTGCTTTTCCTTGGCCGGCGCCTTGGCGGCCTTGGCATCCGCCGCAGCGGGCGCGGCCGCCGCGGGTGCCGCTTCCGCGGCGGCGGCCTCGGCTTCGGCCTTCGGCGCGACGGCGCTGACGATCGTGATCTCCTTCTTGCCGCGGCGAACGATCTTGATGCCCTCGTCGAGCTTGAGGTCGCGGGCGTGGATCGACTCGCCCTTCTTCATGCCGCCGAGGTCGATCGTGATGAACTCGGGGAGCTTTTGCGCCAGGCACTCGATCTCGAGTTCGCTGATCGCCTTGTTGATGAAGCACTTGTCGGTCTTCACCGCCTCCGAGACTTCCTCGTTGACGAAGTGCAGCGGCACGCGCTTGCGAAGCGTCGTTTTCTCGTCGACGCGCTGGAAGTCGACGTGCATCACGATCGGCTTGTAGGCGTGCATCGAGTAGTCGCGCAGCAGCACGGTCTCGGTCTTGCCGGCGAGCTCCATCTCGAGGATCGAGCTGTGGAACGCCTCCTTCTTCAGCGCGAAGAAGAGCGCGTTGTGGTCGAGCTCGATCATCGTGGGCGTCCCGGCACCGTAGACGATGCCGGGCACCTTGGCGGCGTTGCGCAGGCGGCGGCTCGCTCCGGTCCCCTGCTTTGTGCGCTCGTAAGCGACGAATTTCATGGTGTTCTCCAGTTGGCTGGGCGCCCGCGACCAGGCTGCCCATGGGGTCGAGTCTTGCGACTCTCGATAAAGGCGGCCCATGCCGGCGCCGCCGGGGTTTCACGGTTCAGAAGTTGGCGTTCTGGTCCGAGAAAAGCGACGTCACGGATTCGCCGTCCGAGATGCGGCGGATCGTCTCGGCAAACAGCGACGCGACCGAGAGCTGGCGGATCTTGGCGCAGGCGCGGGCCGCATCGTTCAGAGGAATGGTGTTCGTGATGACGACCTCGTCGATCTGCGACGCCTCGAGCCGCTCGACCGCGGGGCCCGAGAAGACCGGGTGCGTGCAATAGGCGAAGACCTTCAGCGCGCCGCGCGCCTTCAGCACCTCGGCCGCCTTCACGAGCGTGCCGGCGGTGTCGATCATGTCGTCCATGATCACGCAGTTGCGGCGTTC
>JBDHSE010000069.1:0-10726 GCA_039807955.1 Ideonella sp.
CCCGAAAGCGCTTGACGATCGCCGAAAGCCTGCCGCTCACCGCAACGTGCGCGAGCGCGGTGTCGGGGTCGACGATCCGCTCGCTGCCGGCCGCCTTCGCGACGTCGCGCTGCAGCTTGTCGTAGAACGACTGGTGCTCGCGATAGGTGCGCATCGCGATCGCCTCGGGCATCAGCTTGGGCCGCTGGTTGGCCGGGAAGTCGGTCATCTGCGGCACTTCGCGCGTCACCGTGCCGCTGTGGCAGCTGTCCGACAGCACGAGCACGCGCACGCCGCTGGCGAAGCGGCCGAGTTCGAAGTACAGCTCGTCGTCGATCAACTGGCCGTCGTAGAGGCACCAGGTCTCGTCCTTCTTGTCGACCTCCTCGCCGGTCACGTCGGGTACCTGCCCGCCGTGGCCCGAGTAGCTGAGGAAGAAGAGGTCGCCCGACTTCAACGCTCCTGCCGCGGCGCGCAGCGCGGCGAGCATGCTGCCGCGCGTCGCCTTCCTCGTCAGCAGCACGGTCGGCTTCATGCCCTTGAGCGCGGCGATCGCGGCCATGTCCCTGGCGTCGAACTCGCATGCCGCAAGCGGCCCCGACCAGCCGCCGTAGGCGGCGGGCGAGACGGCGTTGAGCCCGAGATGAAGCGACATCGCCTTGTGCTTGGCCGCCGGCTTCTTCGCTGCCGGCTTCTTCGCGTCGGCCTTGGGTTGCTTGCTTGCCATCGGATCTCCTTCCAGGGCGCGGCGTGTGCCGCGGGGTTCGAGGTGCGGATGATCGGTGAAGAAGGCCGCCGGCGCCACCCCCAGAATCGCACTGCGGATCGCGCAGCTGATCGCACGGCGGCGGGCACGGCGACGGGCGTGCGCGCGAAAGGCGTGCGAGACTCGGCCTTCGTTCACCCACCCTCACGTTGCGCCATGAACAACAGCTTCGACGCCTCCGCGACCACGATGAACCGCTTCGCCCCCGAGGCGCTTTCGGTGCTGCGCATCGTCAGCGCCTACCTGTTCCTGCTGCATGGCAGCGCCAAGCTGCTCGGCGTGCCGAGCATCGAGATGTTCGCGAATCTGTCGTTGACATCGCTGCCCGGCATCGCCGGCGTCATCGAACTCGTCGGCGGCGTCCTCGTGCTGATCGGGCTCTTCACCCGGCCGGCGGCGTTCGTCATGTCCGGCACGATGGCGTTCGCCTACTTCCTCGCCCATGCGAGCGGCGGCAACGCGCATCTGCCGCTGATGAACGGCGGCGAGTCGGCGGTGCTGTTTTGCTTCGTCTTCCTCTTCATTGCCGCCGCCGGCGCCGGGCCGTGGAGCGTCGATGCGATGAGGCGCAGACGCTGAGCGACCGCGCCGCCGCGCTGCCGTCTGCTACCAGCGCTCGACGATGACGGGCTTCAACTGCAGCGCGTCGCCGATGCGCTGCAACGCGCTGCCGGCATCGCCGCGGCTCGCGTAGGGGCCGGCCTGCAGGCGGTGCAGCGACTGGTCGTCGAAGATCGCAAGCAGCGGCGCGAGCCAGTCGAACTCGTTCGCGACGCGGCGCTGGAAGCTCTCGGCCCCGCTGCGCTCGCGAAACGCGCCGATCTGGACCCAGTAGCCGGGCACCGGCGGTGCGGCCGCGGGCTGCGCTGCCGCGATGGCCGTGGTCTCGCTGGCCGGCAGCGGCGCAAGCGCTGTGAGCGCAACAGCGCTCGCAGCAGCAATCGATTGCGCAACGGCCGGGGTCGGCTTCGATGCATCTGCCGACGCGACGACAGTTGCGGCAGGCGTCGCAGGCGTCGCAGGCGACGCGGCCGGCACGACCGGCACAGCGGCAGCGACCGCCGTCTCCTGTTCGGCCTTCGGCGCCGCCGGGAGTCGCGCTGGCGTGGGCACGGCGTCCGTCGGGTCGCTGCGCGCCACGGCCGTCCCGCTCGCGCCGCGCTGCCAGGCGCCGGTGCGGATGTCCTGCGCCGTGATGCGCTCGACCTCGACCGGCGTCACGCCGCGCAGCACGCCGAGCTTCAACGCGGCGGTGTAGCTCAGGTCGATGACGCGGGTCGAATGAAACGGCCCGCGGTCGTTGATGCGGACGATGACCGACTTGCCGTTCTTCGGGTTGCTGACCCGCACATAGCTCGGGATCGGCAGCGTCGGGTGCGCCGCCGTCATCGCGTACATGTCGTAGGGCTCGCCGCTCGCCGTGCGCCGGCCGTGGAACTTCTTGCCGTACCACGACGCGAGGCCGCGCTCCACATAGGGCTGGTCGTCGGTGATCGGCACGTAGCGCGTGCCGAGCGCCACGTAAGGTTTGTTCGGCCCGCCGCTGCGAACCGGCTCGATGCGCGGCTCGGCGTCCGGCGTGTTCGCCAGGCCGGGCGGCGGATTGGCCTTCGGCCCGTCACGCTCGAAGGCTGGCGCCGGGCCCTCGCGGACGACGACGCTGCCCGGCGTCACCGTCGGCGGCGCAGACGCGCAGCCGGCGAGCGACACGGCAAACGCCAGTCCGGACCATCGCAGTGCTGTGTGGGGTCGCTGCATATGGGGTGGCGCGCCCGGCTGGGATCGAACCAGCAACCCCTGCCTTCGGAGGGCAGTACTCTATCCATTGAGCTACGGACGCAATCGCGCGGATTTTACGCGCGGGCTTCCGCCGCCCCGATCGGCAACGCCACCCACGCGTGCGCAACCGTTGCCCGGCGCGCACGCGGCAAACGCTCAGGCCTTCTTGGTCCAGGCGCTGCACCAGCCGTGCGACGACACCTGCTTGCCGCCGAAGATCACGCACGGACCGAACGCGTCGCCCGCCTTGCCCTGGAACTGCTGGCAGTTCGCGCACGCGTGGCCGGCGGCGTAGTTCGTGAAGCGCGCCTTGTCGGCCGTCGTCGCGTCGGGCACGTAGCCGAGGGCGACGGCCTGCGGGTCCTTGACGTCGAGCTTGGGCGCGTCGGCGCCGAAGCTCGTGCGGCTCGCGAGCAGCGCGGCACCGGCAAGCGGGACAATGCGGATGAAATCGCGGCGAGAGGTCATGACTCGGTCCTTCTGGTTCGTCGTAAAGACAGTGAACCGATCGTAGGCATCCGGGTAAACCCGAGTTGCGGACGCACTCTTTGCCCGATGCCCATGACCGCGCCGCACGACACGATGCATTGCACGCCGCCGCCGACGATCGAAGCGGCGTGCGCGATCGACTTCGGCACGTCGAACTCGGCGCTCGCTCTGCTCGACCGCAAGGCCGGCACGCGCCTCGTCGAACTGGAGCCCGGGGCGACGACGATGCCGACGGCGGTCTTCTATGTCGCGGACGCGCCGGCCGCGATCGCCGCCGCAGGCACGCAAGGCCCGCGCTTGTTCGGCCGCGCCGCGATCGCGGCCTACGTCGACGGCATCGACGGCCGGCTGATGCGTTCGATGAAGAGCATCCTCGGCTCGAGCCTGCTCGATCGGACGACCGATGTCGGCGGCGGGCGCACCGTCAGGTACCGCGACGTGGTGGCGGGCTACCTTCTGCACCTCAAGCGGATGGCCGAGGCGCAGGCAGGAGCGGCGATCACGCACGCCGTGCTGGGCCGCCCGGTGTTCTTCGTCGACGACGATCCGGTGCGCGATGCGCAGGCGCAGGCGGCGCTCGAGGCGGCGGCGCGCGCGGTCGGCTTCGAGAGCATCGCCTTCCAGTACGAGCCGATCGCCGCCGCGTTCGACTTCGAGCGCGGCGCGCGGCGCGAGCAGATCGTGCTCGTCGCCGACATCGGCGGCGGCACGTCCGACTTCTCGGTCGTTCGCGTCGGGCCGCGGCGCGCGGCGGCGCTCGACCGCAAGGCCGACATCCTCGCCAGCCACGGCGTGCACGTCGCCGGTACCGATTTCGACCGCCGCATCGAGCTCGGGCACATGCTGGGCCTGCTCGGCTACCGCGCGCTCGGCCCGTCGATCGGCGGCGCCAAGCCGCGCGAGGTGCCGAGCGGCGTCTACTTCGACCTCGCGACCTGGCACCTGATCAACACCGTCTACCAGCCGCAACGTGTCGCCGAACTGCGCGCGATGCGCGGCTTCTACGCCGATGCGCGCCACCATCGGCGGTTGATGAAGGCGCTCGACGAGCGGCTCGGGCACGACCTTGCCGCGCGCGCCGAAAGCGCGAAGATCGCGGTCGCCGACGGCGGGGCGGCGCGCATCGCGCTCGATGGCATCGAGCCCGGGCTGCACGCGGACCTCGACGAGTCGCAGGCTGCGCAGACGATCGAGGCGGACATCGCGCGCATCGCCGCTGCGGCGCGCGCCGCCGTGGCGCAGGCGGGGCTCGTGCCCGAGCGCATCGCCGCGCTCTACTTCACCGGCGGCTCGACCGGACTGCGGCAACTGGCACAGCGCATCGCGGCGCAGTTTCCTGCCGCGCGGGCGGTGCGCGGCGACCGCTTCGCGAGCGTCGCCAATGGCCTCGCGCTGGAAGCGGCGCGCCGATTCGGCCTGCCTGCCGGCGCTTCAGTGGCGCCTTGATCGCGGAGGGCGCCGCGCGCCGGGCGTCGGGGCGGGGCGCGGATGCGAGACGTCGGCGAGCAGCAGTGTCGCGCGCACCAGCTCCTCGACCGCCTGCGGCAGGTCCTGCGGCGGTTCGAGCGTCTCGATCTCGGCGAGCAGTTCGTCGGCGTCCTCGAGGTCGTCGGCCTGCAGGTGGCGGTACAGCAGCGCGAGCGGCGCGGTGATCGCCTTCGCGTCGAGCGCCATCAGCGCCGGAAAGTGCGCCATCGCTAGCGAGAAGCCGGCGACCCAGGGGTAGACGGCCTGCGATGCGGGGTTCGCGCCCGATTCGTCGAACGCGGAGTCGGCGTCGGCCGGTTCGCCGGCGTCGGGTTCGTCGAGTTCGAACACCCACGGATCGAACCACTGCCGGGCCTCGATCGCGGCCGCGAGTTCGGCATGGCGGCGCCGCACGAGCGCGTGCAGCGGCTTCGCATCGAACGCCTGCGGCAGCGCGCGGCCATCGCTGTCGGTCGCGAAGCGCAGCCAGTCGGCGGGCGGCTGCGGCTGCAGCAGCACGCCGCAAAGAAAGCCGTCGAGCATGCAGACGTCGAGCGGGTCGAGCGGCGCCGGCACCGCGTCGAGCAGCGCCTGCAGGCGATCGATGTCGCCTTCGGTCAGCGGCCGGGCAGTGGGCTTGGAGTGCGGCTTCACGGCTGCATTGTCGCCCCGACCTGGCCTCGCGGCCCGCATACTGCGGGCCTTGCCGTGAGATGAGGAGCACTTCGATGATCGACCACGTCACGCTGCGCGTTCGCGACCTCGCGGCGACGCGCGCCTTCTATCGCGCCGCGCTCGCGCCGCTCGGCTACCGCATCGGCTACGACGAGGTGCACGACGGCGCAGGCGTGCTCGGCTTCGCGTTCGACGCGCCCGGCGGCGGCGCGAAGATCGACACCTGGTTCGTCGACCACGCCGAGCCGGTGTCGGGTCCGACGCACCTGTGCTGGCGCGCCGCGAGCCGCTCCGACGTCGATGCCTTCCACGCCGCGGCGCTCGCCGCCGGCGGCAAGGACAACGGCGCCCCCGGGCTGCGCGCCCACTACCACCCGAACTACTACGGCGCCTTCGTGCTCGACCCCGATGGCAACAACGTCGAGGCGGTCTGCCACGACGCGCCGCCCGCCTGAGGCGCGGCTTCTGTTCCACTGTCGGCCCGTGTTGACGAACCGAGTCTCGCATGATTGACCTCTACACCGCCGCCACGCCGAACGGCTACAAGATCTCGATCGCGCTCGAAGAGCTTGCGCTGCCGTACACGCTGCACGCGCTGCGGCTCTCTGAAGGCGAACAGAAGCGCCCGGCCTTCCGCGCGATCAGCCCGAACGGCCGCATTCCGGCGATCGTCGACCGCGATGCGGACGATTTCGCCGTTTTCGAATCCGGCGCGATCCTCGTCTACCTCGCCGAGAAGACCGGCCGCCTGATGCCCGCCGACGCCAAGGGCCGGTCGCGCGTGATGCAGTGGCTGATGTTCCAGATGGGCGGCATCGGCCCGATGATGGGGCAGGCCAACGTGTTCTTCCGCTACTTCCCCGAGAAGCTGCAGCCCGCGATCGATCGCTACCAGGGCGAGTGCCGGCGCCTGTTCGAGGTGCTCGATGCGCGGCTCGCCGACAACGAGTACCTCGCCGGCGACTACTCGATCGCCGACATCGCCAACTGGGCCTGGGTGCGGACCTACCGCTGGTCGGGCATCGACATCGACGGCCTCGCGCACCTGCGGCGCTGGCTCGACGCGATCCGCGCGCGCCCCGCCGTGCAGGCCGGCATCGCGAAGCCGCCGTCCAAGGTCAGCATGGCCGACGGCGTCGACGGCGACAAGGCGAGGGCCTTCGCGCAGGAGGCGGGCAGGATCGTCGAGACCGGGCAGTCGCGCGCCGGTCACAAGTGAACAGGAAGGCATCGCGATGAAGCTCTACGTCGCCCACCGCGCACCGAACCCGCGCCGCGTATTGATGTTCCTCGCCGAGAAGGGCATCGCCGGCATCGAGCAGGTCGCGGTCGATCTGAACGTCGGCGAGCACCGCAGCGACGCGTTTCGCGCCAAGAGCCCGATGGCGCGCGTGCCGGTGCTCGAGTTCGACGACGGCCGTGCGCTCGGCGAGACGCGAGCGATCTGCACCTACCTCGAAGGCCTGCAGCCCGAGCCCAACCTGATGGGCGATGGCTTCGAGGAGCGCGCCTTCATCGAGATGGCCGACCGGCGCATCGAGCACTACCTCGGCACCTATCTGGCGAACGCGATTCGCCACACCCATCCCGGCCTTGCGCCGCTCGAGCAGCCGCAGTTCCCGGACTTCGGCCGCTCGCAGGCCGAAAAGGCGCGCGACGTTGCACGCTGGCTGGACGGCGTGCTCGCGCAGCAGGATTTCATCGCCGGGGCGCGCTTCACGATCGCCGACATCACCGCGTTTTGCATCCTCGAATTCGCGCGCGGCCTGCTCAAGTTCAGGCCCGGCGACGAGGGCCTCGCGCATCTGCAGGCCTGGCGCGACCGGATCGCTGCGCGGCCGAGCGCGAAGGCGCCCTGACGCGATCGACGCGCGAGACCCGCGCATGGCCGGCGCCGACGGCGCAGTTCGGCCCGGTCGGAAAGGGCACCGGCTCTACGGGTCCATCTTGCGCGCGTCGCACAGCCGCGCGTTGACCGGGTTGCGGTGCAGGAAGCTGTCGACGAAGGGCGGCGGCACATGCGGCAGCGCCACGCTGTGCAGCCAGTGCAGCGCTGCCGCGCCGCAGCGCCGGGCATCCTTGTCGCGGCCGGCGGCACGGTAGCCCGTGGCGGCGGCCAGAAGCTGCTCGGGCAGATATTGCAGCGGATAGCGCCAGCGCAACGCGAGTGCTTCCAGGCGCTCGGCCGCGGCTCCGGCTTCGCCCCGGCGGCCGAGCGCCGCCAGCGCCTGCGCGCGCACGGCCTCGATGTCGGACAGCATGGCGTGATAGGCGCGCTCTTCCACCAGCGGCTGCAGCTCGTCGGCAGTCGCCAGCGCCTGCTCCGGCGTCTCGTGATGGCGAGCCTTTCGCAGCCTGGCATCGATCCAGTCGAAGCGCGCTACCGGCGCGGTGAGCGCGCTCAGCGCCTCGTCCAGCCAGGGCCGGTCGTCGCGGCCCAGCGCGCGGGCAACGAGGGCGCGCGCCAGGGCGGCCCGGCCCGGCCACTGCGGCGCCGCACCGGCGCCTTCGCCCGCCAGCAGCGCCGTCGCGCGCGCCGGCTGGCCCAGGCGCAGCCACAAGGGCAGCAGCCAGGATCGCTGCAGCTCGCGCAGTGGACCGGGTTGGCCGGCGCTGGCCGCCAGTTCGCGCTCGAGGATGGTCAGCGCTTCATCGTAGTGCCCCAGGCCGCAAAGCATGAAGGCCAGCGCCGATTCGTTCCAGGCCAGTGTGCCGGCGTTCTCGGCCGGCGCCCGACTCAGCGCCGAGGCGGCCCGCGTCTGGGTCAGCGCCGCCTCCAGTTCGCCGCGCCGCAGCAGCAGCGCGCCCAGATTCATGTGCGCATCGATGCGATGGCTCAGGTTCCCGGTCTCCTCGGCCCAGTGCAGGCGGCGCTCGCCCCAAGGCAAGGCGCTTGCCGGCCGGTCGGCCTGGATCAGCAGGTTGACCAGCGCGCTGACCAGCCCGTTTCGTTCGTTGGCCGACGGCCACGTCGCGATGCGTTCGGACCAGGGCAGCAGCAGCGCCAGGCCGTCGTCGGGCCGCCCCTGCAGGCCGCAGGCCTGCGCCGCGGCGGCACAGGCCGCCAGCCGCGTGGCCTCGTCGCCCGGCGTCGCCAGGGCCAGTGCGCGCCGCGCAGCGGCTTCGGCGTCGGCGAAGCGGCCACCCCAGATGCAGGCCTCGCCATGCGCGGCCAGCGCGCGCGCCGCGCCGGCGGGATCGGCGATGGGGTCGCAACTCTCGACCAGGCGCTGGCTCAGCGCCAGCGCCTCGGCCGCGCCCTGCGTATGCAGCAGCACGCCCACCGCCTCGCAGCGCATCTCGAAGCCTGCGCCGGCCTGGCCGGCATGGTCGAAGGCGGCGGCGCCGGCCTCGAGCAGTTGGGCCACCTCGCGCAAGCGGCCGGCCAGCCGAGCGCGCACCGCCGCTGCGCGGTAGGCGGCGCCGGCCTCCGCCCAAGCGGCGCCGGCTTCCCAGTGTGCGGCCACGCGCGCCGGCTCGGCGGCGCGCCCGGCCAGGAAGGCGGCCACCTGGCGGTGCGTGCGTGCGGCGATCACCGCGGGTGTGGCGCGGCGCATCGCGTCGTGCACCAGATCGTGGGCAAAGGCCTCGCCTTGCAGCACCTGCGCCGCCTCGAGTTCCTGCCAGGCGTCGGCGAGCGCGAGCGCCGGCGCGCCGAGCACGCTCTCGGCCAGCTCGAGCGAGAAGTCGGGCACTGCAACGGCCGCCACGCGCGCCAGTGCCAGCGCCGGCCGCGACAGACGCGCCAGCCGCGCGTCGATCAGGTGCGCCAGCCCTTTCGGGCGCGGCAGACCGGCGTCGTCGCCGCCGCCCAGCCAGGCTGCGCGCAGCGTCTCGACGACGAACAGGGGGTTGCCCCCGGTATGACGCAGCAATGCCGGCGACAGCTCGGCGGCGTCGAAGCGCGGCAGCGCCAGGCTGGCAACCAGTTCGTGCAATTGCGCGGCGTCCAGCGGCTGCAGGTGCAGGTAGCGCAACTGCGGCGCTTCGGCCAGCATCCGCAGCACGCCGGGTTCGGGCACGGACGCGAGCGGCCGGTGCGCCAGCACCCAGCGCAGTGCCGGCAGCGCGTCGGACTGCATCAGGGCGAGCAGCATGTCCACGCTGGCCGGGTCCGCGAAATGCAGGTCGTCGGCGGCGAGCAGCGAGAGGCCCGCAGCCTGGGCGTCGGCCAGCAACCGTTCCAGCGCAGCCTGCAACGCGCGCGTGGTGGTCGGTGCGGCAACCGGTGCGTCGGGCGCGGCCTCCAGCAGCGTCAGTGCGGCGCCGCGATCCCGGGCGCGCGCGGCTTTGCCCGGCCGCGCGCGCAAGGCGCGCAACAGCCGCCCCAGCAGCGCGTAAGGTGCGGCGGCGTCGCCCGGGCGTGCCTGCACGAGCAGCACGTCGCCGCGCTCCTTCAGCGCTTCGTGCAGCAGGCGCGACTTGCCCATCCCGGCCTCGCCGATCAGCACGCAGGCCTGCGCCGTGCGCTCGGCCGCGGCCAGTTCGGCCAGCGCGGCGTCGCGCCCCACCATTCGCGGCGGTCTCGACAAGCCGGCCGGCAAGGGCGGCAGTGCGGCCAGCGCGCCGCCGCGGCCCTGCTCGATGGTGGCCAGCAGCGCCAGCGTCTCGGCCTCGGGACGCAGGCCGAGTTCGTCCTTCAGGACGCGCTCGCAGTGCTCGAACGCGGCCACCGCGGCGGCGCGGTCGTCGCGCAGGTAGTGCAGCCGCATCAGGCGGCGGTGCGCATGCTCGCTCAGCGGGTCCAGCGCCGTCAGGCGCTTGGCGCAGCGCAGCGCGAGCGCAAGTTCGCCGGCCTGCTCGGTCGCTGCCGCGCGTACGGCCAGCGTCTCGCGCAGCACACCGAGATCGGCTTGTCGCTCGTGGGCCAGCCAGGCGGCGAACTCGGACTCGGCGTCGTACTCGCAACCGGCGAGCAAGACCCCCGGGTCGGCGTCCGCATCGGCGGCAACCAGCGCGGCGATGTCTTCACGCGGCGCGTGTAGATCGACGGTCAGGCCGATGCGCTCGCCCATCTCCACCAGCCGCGCGCCGGTGGCCCTGCGCAGCCGGTGCACGCGCTGACGCAGGCTGTTCAGCGCGCCGCGCTCGCCGGCCTCGGGCCATACCAGCAGTGCCACCTGGCGGCTGGGCGTGCTGCCCTGGCGCGCGACGACGGCCAGCCAGGCGGCGTCCTTGCGATTGAGCGGCAACGCGCGGTTCGCAGCCTCGTCGTGCAGGCGCGGCGCGCCGAGCAGCGACAACCACCACGATGACGACATGCTGCGCGGCCCTCCCTCTTGCGCGGAGCCCGATTGCATCACAGGCGACGGCGCGCCGGGGCTTGCTCGACGCCTGCCTCGCGTCGCGACATGGCGATGGGCCCCAGCGGATCGTCACTCGCGTCGTTGCGTCGCAGCCCGGCACCGCCGGCGGGCTGGACGCCGCGCCAGGCCCGGACCGGCAGCCGCAAGAGCGGCGTGCCCGGCCCTGGCGCCGCGCGGCGCCGGGTTGGCCCGGCCGCCGTTCGCACCGGCTCTCAGGCAAATGTGGCTTTGCCACTTTGCTTGATCCCCCACGGGGGGCGGGCCG
>JBDHSE010000070.1:0-10720 GCA_039807955.1 Ideonella sp.
GCGAAGACCGGCCACGTCCTCACGAGCGTCGAGTTCCCGCTCGGCTACGTCCACGGCCACAACGAGATCCTCGCGCCGTCGGTGCACCGCGAACTCGAGGGCCGGTCGGCCGGCGACGCGATCGAAGTGGCTATCGACGGCAACGCCATCTTCGGCCCGCGCGACGAGTCGCTCGTCTTCACCGACGACATCGAGAACGTCCCCGAGGAGTACCGGCACGTCGGCTGCTCGATCCTGATGGAAAACGACCGCGGCCAGACGCGCAGCTTCCTCGTCACCTGGCTCGACGACGAGAAGCTCACCGTCGACGGCAACAACCCGCTGTGCGGCCGCGCGGTCGTCTTCAGGCTGCAGATCCTCACCGTGCGCGACGCGACCGACGAGGAGATGAAGACCGGCGGCGCCATCCCGACGCAAGCCGAGATCGACCCGTCGCTGCTGCGGCCGGTCTGACGCAACCCGGCGCGACACTTGCGAACCCGACCCCACGAAGCCAGAGGCCCCCGATGAGCGAACAGCCCAAACCCGCGACCCCCGTTCCCGACGGCAAGACGCCGTTTTACACAACGCGCCAGATGCCGCCCAACGAGAAGGGCTTCGTCGGCTTCGAAACCATCTGGAAGCCGTTCCAGAAGGAAGTCGAGTACAAGACGCCGAAGAAGCCGTAGGCATTGCCGCGGGCATCGCGGCGACCTTGGCGGCACGAAAGTGGCGCGCGACGATGCTTGGCCAGCCAACGACGCGACAGGTGCGCAGTGCCGCTCGCCGGAGTCCGGGCGCAGTTCCTGGCGGACAATCACGACCGGACAAACCTTCATCGAGCATCGTCATGGAACTGACCGCTGTCCTCACCCCTGCCGAAGAAGGCGGCTACGTCGCGCTGAACCCGGAGACGGGCACGACCACCCAGGGCGAAACCGTCGAGCAAGCGGTCGCCAATCTGCAAGAGGCAACGGCACTCTTTCTGGCGGAGTTCCCGCTCGTGTTGCGCGGACACCCGGTCGTGACGACGTTCTCCGTGCCGGCGCATGTCTAAACTTCCGCGCGTCTCTGGCGCACAGGCGCTGAAGGCGTTGCACAAGCTGGGGTTCGAGCAGGTGCGTCAGGCTGGAAGTCACGTCGTTGCCCGACGCGGCGCCAGGGGCTGCGTCATCCCGATGCACGCCGAGTTGAAGGTCGGCACGCTTGCAGGGCTGCTGCGACAAGCCGATGTGTCGCACGAAGAGTTCATCGACGCGCTGAAGTAGCGATGCACTACCGTACACAAGATGGGTTCACGCACGCGCTGCGTCGAGAACGAGGCCTCTTCCCAGCCGGAGAGACGGAGGCCGCATGGCTTGGGTCTATCTGATTCTCGCGGGCCTGTTCGAGATCGGCTGGCCGGTCGGCTTGAAGATGTCGCAGGCGCCCGAGACGCGGCTGCTCGGCATTGCCCTCGCGATCGCGTTCATGACGTTGAGCGGTGTCCTGCTCTGGCTCGCGCAGCGCCAGATCCCGATCGGCACCGCCTACGCCGTCTGGACCGGCATCGGCGCGGCGGGGACGCTCTTCGTCGGCATCCTGTTCTACGGCGACCCGGCTTCGTTTGCCCGCTACCTCGGCGTCGCGCTGATCATTGCCGGCGTCGTCACGCTCAAGCTCGCGCACTGACGAGTGGCGCCGCGAGAAGATGGCCGCCGCCGAGCGTGCCGCAAGCGGCTCGCCAGTTGGCCCCAGGTGGCTTCGCATGACGCATACACTTCGTGGACGATCGGCGGGGGACTGCGCATGAACAACCACGCACCGGGTACCTCGGGCAGCCAACGGCTTCGGCACGAACCAGCGCGCAGCACTGCTGCCGCAAAGGAAGCGCGGTGAGCGCGATGCTCGCGCTCGACCCGCAGGCGCTGCACGCCGCGCTCGCGCGCGAGCAGGCGCACTTCGCGCAGACCCACCCCCGCTCGCGCGAAGCGTTCGCGGCCGGCCAGAAGCACTACCTCTACGGCGCGCCGTCGCACTGGATGCGGCGCTGGGCGGGCGGCTTTCCGCTCGCGGTGCGTTCGGCCAAGGGGGCACGGGTGCACTGCGTCGACGGCATGGACTACGCCGACTTCTGCCTCGGCGACAGCGGCGGCATGTGCGGCCACGGTCACCCGGCGGTGACGCACGCGGTGGCCGAGCAGCTCGCCCACGGCGCGACGCTGATGCTGCCGACCGAGGCCGCGGCCTGGGTCGGCGAGGAGCTGACGCGCCGCTTTCGCCTGCCGTACTGGGGCTTCACGACCTCGGCGAGCGACGCCAACCGCGCCGCGATCCGGATCGCGCGAATGATCAGCGGCCGTCCCAAGGTGCTGGTCTTCGACGGCTGCTACCACGGCTCGGTCGAAGAGGCGCACGTCGCGCTCGACGAACAGGGCCGCGTCGTGCTGCGCAACGGCATCCACCCGAACGCGGTGCAGCACGAGCGCGTCGCCAAGGTCGTGCCGTTCAACGACGCCAAGGCGCTGCGCGCCGCGCTCGAGCCGGGCGACGTCGCCTGCGTCCTCGCCGAGCCGTTCATGACCAACTTCGGCATGATCGAGCCGCTACCCGGCTTCATCGCCGAACTGCGCCGCGCAACCCGCGACACCGGCACGCTGCTCGTGATCGACGAGACGCACACCTTCTCGAGCGGCCCGGGCGGCATCACCGGCCGCGACGCGCTCGAGCCCGACTTCTTCGTCGTCGGCAAGTCGGTCGGCGGCGGCATACCGGTCGGCCTGTACGGCGCGAGCGCCGCGGTCGCCGAGCGGCTGTGGCAGGAGGTGCCGAAGGTCAACCCGGTCGAGGTGCGGCAAAGCGCGCACCTGGGCTTCGGCGGCACGCTCGCCGGCAGTGCGCTGCAGGTCGCCGCGGTGCGCGCGGTGCTCGCCGAGGTGCTGACGGCGCCCGCCTTCGAGCACATGGCGCAGCTTGCCGAAGCGGCCGCGGTGCGTTCGCGCGAACTGATCGCCGCGCATCGCCTGCCCTGGTGCGTGGTGCAGCTCGGCGCGCGGATCGAGACCATGTTCGTCCCCGATGCGCCGCGCAACGCGACCGAGTTCCGGCGCAGCCGCGACGACGTCCTCGAGGCGCTGCTGCACGTCTACCTGATGAACCGCGGCGTCTTGATCACGCCGTTTCACTGCATGCTGCTGATGTGCCCGGGGACGACCGCGGACGACACCGCGCGCTACCTGCAGGTGTTCGGCGAGTTCTGCGCCGAACTCGCGGCGAGCTGCGTGTAAACGTGAGCGCACTTCGCCTCGACGGCAAGGCGGCGCTCGTCACCGGCGCCGGGCGCGGCATCGGCGCCGCGATCGCGACCCGGCTCGCCGAAGCGGGCGCGCGGGTGATGCTCGCCAACCGCTCGCGCGACGCCGCCGAGGACGTCGCCGCCGGCCTGCGCGGCCGCGGTCTCGACGCGCGTGCCACCGGCTTCGACGCCGACGCCGAAGGCTGCGCACGTGCGGTGCTGGAGACCGTCGCCGCCTTCGGAGGCCTCCAGATCCTGATCCACAACGCCGGCGGCTGCCCCTGGGCGAGCCTGGCCGACTTGAGCGCCGAGACGCTGCGCCAGACGCTCGCGCTCAACCTCGAGAGCTGCTTCTGGCTGACGCAGGCGGCGCTGCCGCACCTGAGCGATCGCGGCGGGCGCATCGTCGTCACCTCGTCGGTCACCGGGCCGCGCGTCGCGATGCTGAACTCGGCGCACTACGCCGCCGCGAAGGCGGGCGTCAACGGTTTCATCCGCTCGGCGGCGCTCGAACTCGCGCCGCGCCGCATCACCGTCAACGGCGTCGAGCCGGGCTTCGTCGCGAAGGATCGCGGTCGGCTCAGCGAGCCGGCGACCCAGGCCGCGCTGGTGCGCGAGATCCCGCTCGGCAGCGCCGGTGCGCCGGACGATATCGCCTACGCGATGCTCTATCTCGCGAGCGACGAGGCGCGCTGGGTCACCGGCCAGACGCTCGTCGTCGATGGCGGCATGACGCTGCCCGAATCGGGGCAGGTGATCGACGAGATGCACCGCGCATGACGCACGACGGCCCGCTCGCCCTCGTCACCGGCGCCGCAAGCGGCATCGGCGCCGCGACGGTCGAGCGCTTCGTTGCCGACGGCATCCGCGTCGTCGCCTTCGACCGCTCACCCGCCGCCGCGCGCGAAGGCATCATCGTCGTCACGGGCGACGTCACGCGCCAGGCGGATGTCGACGCCGCGTTCGCCGCCGTCCGTGCCGCGGGCGGCCTGCGCATCGTCGTCAACGCGGCGGGCGTCGTCGCCGCCGACGACCCGGACAACGTCGAGGACGCGACCTGGGAGCGCATGCTCGCCGTCAACCTGACCGGCACGATGCGCGTGTGCCGCGCCGCGATCCCGCTGCTGCGCGCGGCGGGCGGCGGCGCGATCGTCAACGTCGCGTCGGTCGCCGCGTTCAACTCGACCCCTGGCAGCGCGAGCTACGCGCCGAGCAAGGCGGCCGTCGTCGCCTACACCCGCAACATCGCGTACGCGCACGGCGCCGACGGCATCCGCGCCAACTGCCTGTGCCCGGGCTGGACGGCGACCGCGATGGCCGAGGCGGAACTGCGCGAAGCGGCCGCCAAGTCCGGCCGCAGCGTCGAGCAGGAAACGGCGGCGCTTGCCGAGCGGCTCGCGCTGCGCCGCCTCGCACGGCCCGACGAGATGGCCGCGTGCGTGCGCTTCCTCGCCGGCGACGACGCGTCGTTCGTCACCGGCGCGGTGCTCGTCGCCGACGGCGGCGGCCGCATCGCGACGCCGGCGCGCGGCTTCTGAACTCGCCGCGACGAGACGCCCGCCGCGATGAACCTGACCAACCTCGGCGCCCGCGACCTGCGCGACGCGCTCGCGCGCGGCGAGGTGCGCTGCATCGACGCCGCCGACGCGTTCATCGCGCGCACCGAGACCGCTACCGCGCTCAACGCCTACGTCGCGTTCGACGCCGACGGCCTGCGCCGCCAAGCAATCGAAGCCGACGCGCGCCTTGCGCAAGGGCAGCGGCTGGCGCTGCTCGGCGTGCCGATCGCGCTGAAGGACAACATCCAGGCCGCCGGCCTGCCGTGCGGCGACGGCACCGGCGCGCTGCACGGCCGCATCGCGCGGCGCGATGCCGAGATCGTGCGCCGCCTGCGCGCGGCCGGCGCGCTGATCAGCGGCAAGCTCGGCATGCACGAGCTGGCGCTCGGCATCACGAACCACAACGCCGTCACCGGCGCGGTGCGCAACCCGTGGGACGCGAGCCGCATTCCCGGCGGGTCGAGCGGCGGCTGCGGCGCGGCGGTCGCGGCGCGCCTCGTGCCGGCCGCGATCGGCACCGACACCGGCGGCTCGGTGCGCATCCCGGCGGCGCTGTGCGGCGTCGCCGGGTTCAGGCCGAGCGTCGGCCGCGTTTCGGCCGACGGCGTCGCGCCGATCTCGGCGACGCGCGACACGCCGGGGCCGCTCGCACGCAGCGTCGCCGACCTCGCGCTGCTCGACGAAGTGCTGTCGGGCGACGCGGCGCCGTTGCCGGCGATGTCGCTGCGCGGGCTGCGGCTCGGGCTGCCGCAGCACACGTTCTGGGACGATCTCGAGCCCGGCGTGCGCCGCGCCACCGACGCCGCGCTCGACGCGCTGCGTGCGGCCGGCGCGACGCTCGTGCCAGTGCCGCTGCCCGATGCCGCGCGGCTCGCCGGCGACGCCGGCTTTGCGATCGTGCTGCACGAGTTCGTGCGCGACATGACGCGCTATCTGCACGCCGAGCAGCCCGGCGTCACGCTCGATCGCCTGCTGGTCGGCGTGCGCAGCCGCGATGTCGCGGCGATCGTCAGCGGCTTGACCGGCGACGGCACGATCCCCGAACCGCTCTACCGCCAGGCACTGCAGGCGCGCCGCCAACTGCAGGCGTGCTACGCCGAAGCCTTCGCGGCGCACGACGTCGCCGCGCTCGTGTTCCCGACGACGCCGCGCACCGCGGCGCTGATCGGCGAAGACGACACGGTGCTGCTCGAGGGCCGCGCCGTGCCGACCTTCGCGACCTTCATCCGCAACACCGATCCCGGCAGCCTCGCGGCACTCCCCGGCCTGTCGCTGCCGATCGGTCTCGCGCACGATCGCACGGACGACCGCGGGGACGGCCTCGGGCACGGCCTGCCGGTCGGTCTCGCGCTCGACGGCCCGGCCGGCAGCGACAAGCGGCTGCTCGCGATCGGCGCGGCGATCGAAGCGGTGCTGCCGCCGATGCCGGCGCCGCCGCAGCGCTGAAAGCGGCGCCGCTCGGGCAACGCAGCGTTCACCATCGGTCAAACGCCGGCGCACTGCGGCTCCTACACTGCGGCCCAAGCATTCGACGAGGTACGCCATGAGCCGATTCACGAACCAGGTCGCATTGGTCACCGGCGGCGGCACCGGCATCGGCGCCGCGGTGGCGCAGCAGTTCGTCGCCGAGGGCGGCAAGGCCGTGCTGATGGGCCGCCGGCTCGCGCCGTTGCAGGAGGTCGCCGCACCGCTCGGCGCCCTCGCGATTGCCGGCGACGCGGCCGACGCGGCGGACGTGAAGCGCGCGCTGGCGCAGACGCTCGAACGCTTCGGCCGGCTCGACGTGCTCGTCGCCAACGCCGGCGGCCACGGCCTGGGCGAGGCGGCGCAGACCGACGACGAGGCGTGGCGGCTCGCCACGCGCGTCAACCTCGACACCGCCTTCGTCTGCATCCGCGAGGCGCTGCCCGAACTCATCGAACGCCGCGGCAACGTCGTCGTGCTGTCGTCGATCGCCGGCCACTTCGCCGGGCCGGGCGTCGTCGGCTACGTGACGATGAAGCACGCGCTGATCGGCCTCGTCAAATCGGTCGCGCGCGACTACGGCCGCCACGGCGTTCGCGTCAACGCCGTCTGCCCCGGCTGGGTGCGCACGCCG
Organism: Ideonella sp.; assembly: GCA_039807955.1. Classification (GTDB taxonomy): domain Bacteria; phylum Pseudomonadota; class Gammaproteobacteria; order Burkholderiales; family Burkholderiaceae_C; genus CAIKUF01. The sequence goes on from JBDHSE010000070.1 coordinate 6,911, forward strand.
ATGGCCGACGAGCAGATGCAGGCCCTCGCCAACCAGCACGGCCTCGCCGGCGTCGAAGCCGCCTACGCCCTCGTCACGCGCGACGTGCCGCTCGGCCGCCCCGCGACCGCCGCCGAAGCCGCCGACGCCGTGCTCTTCCTCGCCTCAGCGCAGGCGGCGATGATCAGCGGCACCTCGCTGATGGTCGACGGCGGCGCCTCGGCGGTCGACCTGCCGACGATCGCGTTCGCGCACTGAGCGGGCGGCAGTTGCGCGCGGCCGCCTGACGATCAGACGATGTCGGTGCTGTTGGCGCGGATCACGCCCGCCTTCTTCATCTTCTTCCACGCCGCGTCGAGCGAGCCGTTGGCGTCGATGCCGCGCGTCGCGTCTTCGAGGACGACCGCGGTGAAGCCGAGTTTGCGCGCGTCGAGCGCGGTCCAGGCGACACAGAAGTCGGTCGCCAGACCGACGACGAAGACGCGGCGGATGTGCCGGTCCTTCAGATAGCCGGCAAGCCCGGTCTGTGTCTTGCCGTCGGCCTCGACGAACGCCGAATAGCTGTCGACGTCGTCGTGATAGCCCTTGCGGATGACGAGCTGGGCCTTCGGGATCGACAAATCCTTGTTCAGCGCCGCGCCGTCGGTGCCTTGCACGCAGTGGTCGGGCCACAGCACCTGCGTGCCGTAGGCGAGCTTCACGGTCTCGAACGGCTTCTTGCCGCTGTGCGCCGAGGCGAACGACACATGCCCCGGCGTATGCCAGTCCTGCGTGAGCACGACGTTGTCGAACTTGGCCGCGAGGGCGTTGATGATCGGCACCACCTCGTCGCCGTTCTTCACCTCGAGGCTGCCGCCCTTGGTGAAGCAGTTCTGCACGTCGACGACGATCAGCACGTCGTTCGGGCCGGGCGTGAACGTGGTCGCGCCGAGGGCGGCGAACGGCAGCACCGCGACGGCGGTGCCGGCACCGAGGGCGGCGAGCAGCGTGCGGCGGGAGACGGGTTGCGCGGTTGTCATGGCAGGCTCCTTCGGTCGAGATCGATCGGGGGTGCAGCATACACGCGGGCGGCGCGTCGTCAATGATGATGCGGCGCCGTTCCCCGATTCTTTGCACACGGCGGCCTGTGTGCTTCAATCCGTCGGTCTCTCACTCACGCAGGCATCGATGGCGGATCGCAGGCTCCAGGTGTTTCACGCGGTCGCGAAGCACCTCTCGTTCACGAAGGCGGCCGAGGCGCTGTTCATGAGCCAGCCGGCGGTCACGGCGCAGATCCGCCAGCTCGAGGAGCACCTGAACACGCGGCTCTTCGATCGGGGCCAGGGGCGCATCACGCTCACCGCGGCCGGGCATATGGCGCTCGACTACGCCGAGCGCATCCTCGAGCTGTCGGCCGAGCTCGACCACCGGCTGCAGTCGGTCGGCGGGCAGATCGCCGGCTCGCTGCTGATCGGCGCGAGCACGACGATCGCCGACTACCTGCTGCCGCGCGTGCTCGGCGCGTACAAGTCGCGCCACCCTGCGGTCGTGCCGCAGCTCTTCGTCGCGAACTCGGAGGCGGTGCAGAACCGCGTCGCCGAGCGCAGCCTCGACATCGGCTTCATCGAGGGCGATTCGCACCTGCCGCTGCTCGCCGCCGACGTCTGCTGCAACGACGAGCTGCAGGTGACGTGCGCGCCATCGCATCCGCTCGCAAGGCTCGATCGCGTCGCGCCCGAAGCGCTCGCGCAGCACGCCCACATAAGCCGCGAGCCGGGTTCCGGCACGCGCGAGGTCATCGACCACTACCTGCAGACGGCCGGCGTCGCGCCCGAAACGCTGCAGCGCGCGATGGAACTCGGCAGCCCGGAGGCGATGAAGGGGCTGCTCGCGACCGGCTTCGGCTACGCGATCATGTCGCGCGCGACGGTCGCCAACGAGATCCGGCTCGGCCAGCTGGTGCAGGTCCCGCTCGCGCCGCGCCTCGTCCGCGCAATGTCGGTCGTCTACCCGAAGGAGCGCATCCACTCGCGGCTGATGAACAGCTTCCTCGACTTCGCGAAGCAGCACCTCGGGGCGCCGACGCCGGCCGAGGACGTGCGGGCGCGGGTCTGAGCCGCGAGACGGCGCGCGCCGGATTCGTCGGCGCTACCGACTCGTGACGGGCTTCGACGCGTCGCCGCCCGAAGCATCAAGCGTCGTGTAGTACGCGCGCAGGATCTCGAGCACCTCGGGCCGGCTGAACTCGGGCGGCACTTCGGAGCCCTGCGATAGCCACTTGCGCAGTTGCGTGCCCGACACCTGCAGCCGGTCGGCGTCGTCGTGCGGGCAGGTGCGGCCGGTCGCCATGCCGCCGCAGCGGTAGCACCAGAAGGCGATGCCGATGCGCAGCGGCTGGGTCCGCAGCGCGCCGTTCGGGATCGTGTCGAAGATGCGATGGGCGTCGAACGGGCCGTAGTAGCTGCCGACTCCGGCGTGGTCGCGGCCCAGGATCTGGTGCGAGCAGCCGTAGTTCTGCCTGAACAGCGCGTGCAGCAGCGCCTCGCGCGGGCCGGCGTAGCGCATGTCGAGCGGGTAGCCGGCCTGCACGACGGTGCCGGCGACGAAATGGTTCGCCATCAGCGCGGCAATCGCGCGGGTGCGCACCTCGGCCGGGATGTCGCCCGGCTTCAACGCACCGAGCAGCGAGTGCACGAGCACGCCGTCGCTGACCTCGATCGCGATCTTCGCCAGGTGCTCATGCGAGCGATGCATCGGGTTGCGCGTCTGGAACGCGGCGATGCGCGACCAGCCGAGCGACTCGAACAGCGCGCGGGTCTGCATCGGCGTCTTGTAGAGATCGCCGTACTTCTCGGGGAAGCCGCCGGTCGACAGCACCTTCACCGGCCCCGCGAGATTCACCTCGCCCTGCGCCATGACGAGTGCGACGCCCGGATGCGCAAGCTCGGTCGTCTTGAAGACCGACGCGCATTCGTGCGCCTTGTCGATCGCGTACTTTTCCGTCACGCGCAGCGTCGCGAGGACGACGCCATCGTCCGCATCGACGAGCGCGACGTCGTCGCCGGCCGCGATCGGCGCGGCGTGCGCGGCGGTCGCCGACAGCGTGATCGGGATCGGCCAGAACAGCCCCGACGCCAGCGTCATGCGGTCGCACACGCCCTGCCAGTCGGCGTGCGTCATGAAGCCATCGAGCGGCGTGAAGCCGCCGATGCCGAGCATCATCAGGTCGCCCTTCTCGCGCGAGGTGACGGGCAGGCGCGGCAGCGTCGCCGCGCGCCGCAGCTCGGCATCGCGGGCCTCGCCTTCGAGCAGCAGCGGCTTCAACGCGCCGCCGCCATGGGGATCGACCAGAGCCATCGTGTGCTTCCTCCTCGGGGTGTCGGGCGGCGCGCGGCGGCGCGGTTATGGATGCTGCACGCCGCGCCGTCCAGCGGTCGGCAGCGGCAACCTCGCACGCGCGCGCGAACGACGAGCGCGAGACTGGCCACGCTCGGATTAGGCGCACCGCGCAAGCAGGGCGTCCATTCCCGAGACGGGGGATGCCGGCGTAGCCCAAATGGGGACTTGCGCGCTGGCGATACGCTCGCGCGCCGTGAGGTTGAGGAAACTCAACATCGCCCGCTTGCGCCGCCTTGTCGCGCGTGAATCCGACCCAAACTCGGCGCCATCGCCCCGCGACGCCGGCCACGGCGTCGGCACCAATCGAGTACCCTTTCGCGTATGCAGCCGGAGACGACGCCGACCAAGCCATCGCCGCCCGCGGCCGGTGCTGGCACGCGCGCCGCCGATGCCGGCCTGCTCGCCGAGATCGCGGCCGGCCTGTCGACCGACGGCGACATGGGCGCGCTGCTG
>JBDHSE010000071.1:0-10586 GCA_039807955.1 Ideonella sp.
GCGACCGAGGCCCTGCTCGACGAATTGGCCGGCGTCGGCAGGTAAGGCGCGGCCAGCGCCGCCCCCGGCACGGTCAGCGCCAGCGCGGCAGTGACGCTTGGCCCGTCGGTCGCAAGCCACACGCCCGATGCGATCGCCATTGCGACCAGCAACGGTGCGAACTGCAGCCGCAGGCGCGCCAGCGGCGCGCAGGGCGCGTTCCCAAGCTGGCGTGAGCAGGTTGCCGGCGCAGCGGCCGCGAACAGGCGCCGCGTGCGCTGCACATACGGACGCGTTACCGCTGTCGCCCAGCCCGACGGGAAGACGAGGATCGAAGCCATCGTCGCGAGCCAGGGTAGGTTGAACATGACCAGGCCGTGGCGTGCGAGCAGCGAGCCCGCGGACGCCCCGAGCAGCAGCGCGCCGAGCAGCAGCAACCACTTGCCCAGTCGGCGGGCACACCGGCCGGCGCGGATCAGAGTTCCGCAATCGGCGGCCCTGCGGGTCTCGTTCGGCGACGGCGCGAGCACGGCGACGGCCAGCCCGCCGGCGCCGAGCCGATGGGCAGCGTGGTTCACCGATTCCTCCGCGCCGTCAGGGTGCCCTTCGTCCGGGGCTCGGACCACAGGGCCTGGTTGAAGGCCCGGGTCAGCGGATCGGCGGCCGCGCTGGCCGGCGCGGCCGGGACGGTCGGCACGACGGTGGCCGGGCGCGCGGCGAGCATGCGCTCGAAGGCGGCGGCCGGGGATTCGGCCGCCGAACTGGCCGCTGCAACCGTCGCCGATACGGCCGGTGTGACCGCGGTCGGCGCCGACGGTGGCGGGGCGGCGGGCTCGGCGGCGGCAAGGTGCACGAACAGCGCCGTGCACAGCAGGATGCTGCCGTTTTCGAGGAAAGAGGTCGACTTCATGGCGGACTCCGGTAGTTGAGGGTTTGCGGCACTCCCGAACCGGTTGTGCCGTGCCGCCATGGTCGAACCTGGGTACCCACCGATCGCTAACCGATTGCGCCTGCCGGACCCTCTCCGGTTGCGGCGGCCGGGTTTGCGTCGTGCTGCGCGCACCGGACGATCGGCCGCCTCCTGCGCGATTCCAAAGCGCGGAGGGTGTACGCGCAAGTCGCGTGGAGGAGGTCGTTCGTCGCGCCGCGCGGCCGATGACTCAGCGCGGGTCGGTGCCTGCCCAGCGCGCGCAAGCGAAGATCGGCATCATTCGCACATGGCCAGCGTGACCTTCACGACCCAGCTTCGGCGCTTCACCGAGACGCCCGAAGTGCAGACCGACGCGCGTACGTTGCGGGACGCGCTGAGGTCGGCGTTCGCGATCAACCCGCGCCTGCGCGGCTACGTGCTCGACGACCAGGCGCACCTGCGCGCCAACGTCGTCGTCTTCATCGACGGCGTTCGCGTTCGCGACCGCGAGTCGCTCGCCGATGCGCTGCGCAGCGACAGCCAGGTGCACGTCCTGCAGGCGCTTTCCGGCGGCTGATTCGAGAGGAGTTCGACATGCAGGCTGCCGTGGATCGTGCCTGGCTCGCCACCCGCAAGGGCCTGTTCGAGCTTCGCAACCGCAGTGGCGCGTGGCGCGTCGAGCACACCATCTTCCTGGGCGAGCCGGTCAGCATGCTGCTGCCGCCGGACAGTAGCGGCTTCATGCTCGCGGCGCTGAACCTGGGGCACTTCGGTGTCAAGGTTCATGCCTCCAACGATGCCGGCGCGAGCTGGAACGAGGTCGCGACGCCTGCCTATCCGCCGCAGCCCGAAGGCGCTGAAGGCGTGCCGTGGAAGCTGGTGCAGATCTGGTCGCTCGCGGCACGCAACGGGACGATCTGGGCCGGCACGCTGCCCGGCGGCCTGTTTCGATCGCCGGATCGCGGCGCGTCGTGGCAACTCGTCGATGCGCTGTGGTCGCGCCCCGAACGTGCCGAGTGGTTCGGCGGCGGCTACGACGTGCCGGGCATCCATTCGATCTGTCCGCATCCGCGGCGCGACGGCGAACTGCTCGTCGGCTTGAGCTGCGGCGGCGCCTGGGTCACGCGCGACGACGGCGCGAACTGGGCCGTGCAGTCCGTCGGCATGCGCGCCGACTACATGCCACCCGAACGTGCCGAGGACCCGAACATCCAGGACCCGCATTCGATCGTGCGCTGCGAATCGCGGCCCGAGGTGCTCTGGTGCCAGCACCACTGCGGCATCTGGCGCTCGACGGACAACGCCGCGTCGTGGCGGCAGGTGACGAACGCGCCGCTGTCGGCCTTCGGTTTCGCGGTCGCGGTCGACCCGAACGACGCCGACACGGCATGGTTCGTGCCGGCCATCGCCGACCAGTGCCGCGTGCCGCGCGACGGGGCGCTGGCCGTGAACCGCACGCGCGATGGCGCGGCGAGCTTCGAGACGCTGCGCGACGGGCTGCCGCAATCGGGCTGCTACGACCTCGTCTATCGGCACGGCCTCGCCGTCGCCGGCGACGGCCGCAACCTGCTGATGGGCAGCACGACCGGCGGCCTGTGGGCGAGCGGCGACGGCGGCGACGAGTGGCACACCGTTTCGCTCAACCTGCCGATGATCCACGCGGTGTGCTTCGGCTGACCGCCGGCCGATATCGTGTTGCCCGGGCGTGACGCACGGTTGCGCACCCCCTGAACAGGTGTGGTGAGGATCGCACGAAACCCCCAAGTTCAAGGGGCAACGGGCGCCGCCGTGCCATGACTTTGCCGAATGTCTTGGCGACAATCGAGACGGGCGCCGCGAGCCGTGCCTTCGCGGGCGGGCGCGGCGCCTGGAGACGCCGTCATGCCGCAGACCTTCAACGTCGGAGCCCGTTCGCTGTTCGTCACCGCCACCGCGTGGGTCGCGATCGTCTTGTCGGCGCTCGTCAGCGCCTCGGCGGTCGTCCAGAACGCGTTCATGGCGTCGGTCGCGCCGCTCGCTGCGGGCGGCGCCAACCTGCCGGCGCTGCCGTTGCTGACAAACCTGCTGCTCGGCTACCTGCCGTGGGTCGTCGGCACCGGCCTCGTGATGTCGCTGCTGATGCTCGCTTCGGCGATCGGCCTGCTGCTGCGCCTCGAGTGGGCGCGCCGCGCTTTCATCGGCGTGCTGCTGGTCGCGATCGCTGCCAACCTGCTCGGCCTTTGGCTGCAGCACGAGGTCGTGCAGTCGGTCGTCTCGAGCGCGCTCGCCGGTTCGCCGCTGCCGCCGCACGCCGCCGGTGTGTTCGGCGGCTTCGTCACGGCGGCGCGGGTCATGGCCGCGCTCGTGACGCTCGGCACCTGCGCCGTCTTCGGCTGGGTCATCCGCCGCTTGATGTCGGCCGCGGTGCGCCAGGAGTTCGCCTGAGCGAGACGGCGCCGGCCTGCCACTGCGGCGCGGCTACGCCATCCCCGGATTGCCTTCGACGCCTACGAGCTTGGGCGTGTTGATGCGGCGTGCGGCCACGTGCCCGCCGGGTTGCGCTTTCAGCCAGCTCTCGACGAGTTCCCAGACCGGCTTGCCGCCGGCGCGCCTGGCCTCCTCGGCGACCGGCGCCCAGCCGGCGACCTTGTAGGTCTTTTCGGCGGCGAGCAGCTTGCCGTCCAGGCGCATCTCGGAGATGCGCGCGCCCATCTTCTCGCCCGGCGTCAGCGTGTAGGCGAGGCCGCCGACGCGCACCATGTCGCCGCCCTGCTGGTAGTACGGATCGGGGTTGAAGAGGTTGTCGGCGACGTCCTCGAGGATCGTCTTGATCATCGTCCCCGTCATCTCGGTGACGGTCGTGTAGGGGTAGGTGATCGCGAGTTGGTCCATCATCAGCTCGCGCGTGATCGCGTCGCCCGGCAGCAGGCTCGTGCCCCAGCGAAAGCCTGGGCTGAACGCGATCTGCGCGCCTTGCACATCGATCAGCGCGTCGCACAACAGCTGGTCCCAGCTGCCGTTGAAGTTGCCGCGCCGGAAGAGCAGGCCGTCGGTGACGGCGAGCGTTTCGCCGAGCTTCGCTTCGTACGGCGCGCGCAACCGCTTGATCAGCGCGTCCATCTCCGGATCGGCGGCGAGCATGTTGCTGAAGACGGGCAGCAGCCGGTAGCGCCAGTTCGCGATGCGGCCGGCGCGCACTTCGAAGTCCATCACGCCGAGGAACTTGCCGTTGCTGCCGGCGTTCGTCACGAGCGTCGTGCCGCCGCCGTTCTTCACCGGCACCGCGAGCGGCACGCCGTCGTGGGTGTGACCGCCGAAGATCGCGTCGATGCCGCGCACGCGCGCGGCGAGCTTCAAGTCGACGTCCATGCCGTTGTGCGACAGCAGGACGACGAGTTGCGCGCCCTTGTTGCGCACCGCATCGACCGTCTTTTGCAGGTTCTCCTCGTGGATGCCGAAGCTCCAGTCGGCGACGAAGTAGCGCGGGTTGGCGATCGGCGTGTACGGAAAGGCCTGGCCGATGATCGCGACCGGCACGCCGTTGATCTCGCGCAGCGTCGATGCCGCGAACACCGGGTCGCCGAAGTCCGCCGTGCTGACGTTTTGCGCGACGAAGTCGATGCGGCCCTTGAAGTCCTTGTCGACGATCGCCTTCACCCGGTCCATGCCGTAGGTGAACTCCCAGTGGCCGGTCATCACGTCGACGCCGAGCGCCAGCGCGGCATCGACCATGTCCTGCGCATTGGTCCACAGCGCCGTCGCCGAGCCTTGCCAGGTGTCGCCGCCGTCGAGCAGGATCGCGCCCGGCCGACTCGCCTTAAGCCGCTTGACGAGCGTCGCGAGGTGCGCGAAGCCGCCGACCTTGCCGTAGCGGCGCGCTGCCGTGTCGAAGTCGAGGAACGTGAAGGCGTGCGCGAGCGCGGTGCCGGGCGAGATGCCGGCCCGGCGCAGCAGATGGTCGCCGACGAGGTGCGGCCATTGGCCTTGCATCGCGCCGACGCCGAGGTTGACGCTCGGCTCGCGAAAGTAGATCGGCTTCAACTGCGCGTGGCAGTCGGTCATGTGCAGGAGGCTGACGTGCCCCGCGCCGCTGCCGAGCGGCGGCAGGTCGTAGAGCCCCGCCTCGGCGGTTGCCGCATCGGCATTCTCGAAGCGCGCGAGCCCCATGCCGGCGACGGCGGCGGCCGACAGGACCTGCAGGAATTCGCGCTTGCTCAGGCTCATGGCATCGCCGCAGATCGCCGTGGATGCAGGTGCTCGGGCTTCACGCCGGTCGCGCCCAGGCAGCGTGCGGCATGCCGGGCAGTCAGGCGCATGCGCCCGCGGCGCCGGCTACTGCGCGTTGACCGACGATTGCGGGTCGAGCAGCAGCGACATCAGGTCGCGCAGCTGCGCCACGTCGAGGATCTTGTCGTGGCCGAAGCGCGGCATGCTCGAGCAGGGGACGGTCGCCTTCGCGTTCCACAGCCGGCTCCAGGTGTACTTGACGACTTCCTGCGCCGACGCCGCGTTCGGGTCGCTGATGCCACGCGACTTGCCGTAGTGCAAGAGGCTCGGCCCGATCGTGCCGTAAGAGAGTTCGGACTTGTCGAGCTGATGGCAGTTGTAGCAGCTGCCGCCGTTGTCCTTCGGGTCGGCCGTCTTGTCGCTCCAGCTCATGCCGCGGCCGCTCTGGGCGAGCTTGTCGCCCTTGCGCCAGTCGCCGAAGAACTTGCCGTCGGCCGGCCACTGGATACTCGCCTGGGCCTGTTCCATGATCTGCTTCTCGACCGCAGCCGTTGGCACGACGTCGGACGAGCAGGCCTTCTGCATCGCGTCCTGGTCGAGCCGACTCATCTTGGCGATGCCCTGGTCGCGAAACGACGCGTGCATCATCTGCGTGGCCTGGGCGTCGAGTTCGGCGGACGACGGGCCGCTCGCGCAGCCGGTGACGATGGCGGCGGCTGCGGTGACGGCGAGGATCGATCGGATGGTGTTCATGTTCGGCCTGCGGTCGGGTTCGGCGGACGGTGCTTGCGCGGCGGCGCGCTTCAACGCTTGATCGCGGGCGCGATCGACTGCGCGCCCTTCGCGTTGACGCCCATGTAGGTCGCGAGCGCGATCGTCACCTCCGAACCGAACAGCGGGAACGGGAAGCGCTGCTGGCGGAAGCAGTCGTTGAGCCGATGCTGCATGGTCCACATCTGGCCGTTGCTGACGCGGTACGCCGGCCATGCGGCAAAGCCGATGCCGTCGCCCGGGTTGCCGGTCAGGTCGGGCAGGTCCTGCAGGCGGATTCGCTTGTCGGCCGTGCCGTGGCAGGTCGCGCAGGCGAAGTCATACGGCCCGGCGCGATAGAAGAACGCACGTTTGCCGAGTTCGTAGCTGCGCTTTTCCTCGGCGTGGCTTTGCGGCAGGTTGAAGCGCAGGCCGCGCGACTGCGACGCGACCCAGGTGGCGAGGGCCGTGACGTTGGCCTGCTCGCCGCGGCCGAAAGGCGTCTTCTCGATCTCGGCGGTGTCGAAGCCCTGCAGCGTCGCCATGCAGGTGACGAGGCGCGACTCGAGGTCCTGCACCATCTTCGTGTCGTCGAAGTAGCGCGGCAGTTCGACGAACGCCCCCTTGACGACGCCCGGCCCCTTGCCGAGGTCGCACTGCTCGAGCGTCGCGTTCTTCGGGCCGCGCGCCTTCTTCCAGAGATCCTCGCCCTTGGCCTCGTAGAGTTCGGCCGGGTTGCCATCCTCGAGCATCTTGCGGTACTCGGCGATGCCGTCGGCGGTCGATTTCTGTGCCTGCGCGCTGGATGCGAACACCAGCGCGGCGATTGCGATCAGGGTGGGATGCTTCATCGTCTTCTCGTCGTCGTCGCCCGCGCGGGGCGGTTCGGCAGCGTGCGGGCGGGCCGCGCCGCGGGCGCCGTTTACGCGACCGTCGCCTCGTCGCTGCGCTTGTCGCCCTTGTTGTCGGTCCAGTTGATGACGATCTTGTCGCCGACCTTGCCGCTCTTGATCGTGAACTGCAGGAACGGGTTCTTCGCGATCGACGGGCCCCACTCGGCCGAGAGCACCGTCTTGCCGTTGTGCGCCGCCGTGACCTCCTGGATGAACCAGGCCGGAATCACCTTGCCGGATGAATCCTTGCGCTGGCCGGTCTCCATCTCGTGGCTCATCAAGACGCGCACCGTGACCTTGTCGCCGGCCGCCTGCGCGCGTATGCGCATCGGGTCTGCCATGTCGTTCTCCTGTTAACCGTGTGGGGTGCGCCGGCGTCAGCCGCCGCAGCCGCCGAGCGTGACCTTGATCTCCTTGGCCGCGTAGAGCACGCGGCCGTCGGCCGTCATCGCGACGGCGTAGACGTTGGACGTCTGCGCCATCTTCACGCGGGTCGAGATGTTCGGCTCGATCGCGTCGGTCAGGTCGAACACCGCGGCGAGCGCGTTCGGGTTCTTCTCGACGAGCAGCAGCAGACGCGTCGCGCCGGCCGCCGTCGTCGACGCGCCGACCGGCACGACGGCGCCGTTCTCAGCGATGTCCGGCCCGGTGATCGTCACGTCGGTGCTCGCCACCGGTGCGCCGCCGCCGAGCGCCTTGACGGCGTCGGCGAGCGTCTTCGCCTCGAACGCCGCCTTCGGCCACGCCGCCTGCGCGACCGCCGGCAGCAGGCCGGCGGCGGCGAGCAGGCTCGCAACCCTCGCGCTCGTCGCCAGCATCTGGCGTCGGGTCTGTACTGTCATGTCGCGTCACTCCTTGCCCTATGGCCGGCGCGCCGGCCCACCTGTGCGTCTGCGTTCGATGGTGAAGCAAACGCCTTGCTTTCGCACTGCTCGACTTCCCCTACTACCCGTCAGGGCTATCCGCCATCCCCCGATGCGGGAATAGACAGGCCCCGGCGCGAAAGGCGCTAATGTAATCGGTGCCGCGTCCGCCTGCGCGATGCGCAGCGGCGGCGACAGATTCGCGCGGCGTTTGTGATCACCCTGGAGGGATGAATGAACTTCGACAAGGAATTCGACGCCTCGGGCCTGTCGTGCCCGCTGCCGATCGTGAAGACGAAGAAGGCACTCGCCGACATGGGAGCGGGCCAGGTGCTCAAGGTCGTCGCGACCGACCCCGGATCGGTCGCCGACATGCAGGCCTTCACCGAGCAGACCGGGCACGCGCTGCTCGAGACGGCGGCCGAGGGCGGCAAGCACGTCTTTTTCATCCGCAAGAAGGCATGACCCTTCGCCAACCCACCACGACGGAGGCCGCATGACGACGAAGAAGATGGCGATCATCGCGACCAAGGGCGCGCTCGACATGGCCTACCCGCCGCTGATCCTCGCGTCCACCGCGGCGGCGCTCGACTGGGAGGTGCAGGTCTTCTTCACCTTCTACGGCCTCGCGCTGCTGCGCAAGGACATCAGCGACATCCGCATCAGCCCGCTCGCGAACCCGGCGATGCCGATGCCGATGCCGATGCCGGTCACGCTGCGCATGATGCCCGGCATGGAGGCAATGGCCACATCGATGATGAAGGCGAAGATGAAGAAGAAGGGCGTCGCGACGCTCGAGGAACTGCGGTCGCTGTGCCTCGAGGCCGACGTGAAGTTCATCGCCTGCCAGATGACGGTCGACCTGTTCGACTACAGCAAGAGCGACTTCATCGACGGCATCGAGTTCGGCGGCGCGGCGACCTTCCTGCAGTTCGCCGGCGAGACCGACGTGAGCCTCTTCATCTGAGCCAGCCAGCGTGACGCCGCAAGGCATCGCCACGCTCGTCGCGGCCGGCGGCTTCGCGATCGCGTTCGTGTTCGGCTTCGTCGGCGCGAAGGCGAACTTCTGCACGATGGGCGCGCTCTCGGACGTCGTCAACATGGGCCACTGGGGGCGGCTGCGGATGTGGCTGCTCGCGGTCGCGGTCGCGATGATCGGCGCGACCGCGCTGTCGCACGCCGGCCTCGTCGATCTCTCGGCTTCTGTCACGCAGCGGCCGGTGCTGCCGTGGCTGTCGCTGCTCGTCGGCGGCTTCGCGTTCGGCGTCGGCATGACGCTCGCCGGCGGCTGCGCCAACCGCAACCTGATCCGCGTCGGCGGCGGCAGCCTGCGCTCCGTCGTCGTGCTGACGTTCGCCGCGATCGCCGGCTACATGACGCTCAAGGGCCTGTTCGGGCAGTGGCGCGCGACGCTGCTCGACCCGGTCCACATCAACCTCGGCGAACACGGCTGGCCCGACCAGAGCCTCGCGACCGCGTTGGCGCGCATCGCCGGCATCGAGCCGAAGACCGCGCTCGTCGCCGCCTGCGGCGTCGTCGCCGCCGCGCTGCTCGTCTTCGTCTTCACCGACCGGCGGTTTCGCGCCAATCGCCTGCAGGTCGCCGCCGGCGCGGCGCTTGGCGCGCTGGTCGTCGCCGGCTGGTACCTGAGCGGCCACCTCGGCCACGGCGAGAACCCCGAGACGCTCGAGACGGTCTACTTCGCGACCAACACGCGAACGATAGAGACGCTGAGCTTCATCGCGCCGCTCGCCTACAGCCTGGAGTTGCTGATGCGCTGGACCGACACCTCGCTGCAGGCGACCTTCGGCATTGCAAGCGTCGCCGGCGTCGTCGCCGGCTCGGCGGCCCATGCGCTCGCGAGCCGGACCTTCCGCTGGGAGGGCTTCGCCTCGGTGCAGGACCTGCGCAACCAGCTTGCCGGCGGCGTGCTGATGGGCTTCGGCGGCGTGACGGCCCTCGGCTGCACGATCGGTCAGGGCATCTCGGGCCTGTCGACGCTCGCGATCGGCTCGTTCATCGCGACCGCATCGATCGTCGCCGGCTCGGTCGCGACGCTCAGGGTCATGCTCTGGAAGGCCGAGTCGGCGTAAGTATGCGGCGCTCGCGCTGCCGCTTGTAGTAGGTATGCGAATCGACGCGCCCGGTCGCGCTACTTCGCCAGCACCGCCTGTGCCGAGGTGAGCATCTTCTCGACCTCCGCGCCGCCGCGGCCGGCGGCGTGAAGGGCGATGCACTTCATCGCAAGATCGGTGAAGTGATCTCTGCCGCGGTCGATCGCCGCGCGCAGCGCGCGCCCGCCGTCGCCCGCGCGCCAGGCGGCGTAAGCGTCCTTCAGCGACGGGAACAGCCCTTCGCGCACGCCGTCGTAGTTGGCGAACCAGACGTGGATCGACGCGCTCGCATCGCGATCGAGCAGCACCGGCAGCGTGACGCTGAAGTCGGCCAGCTGGTCGCGCACCGCGCGTGCGTAAAGGTCGCCGCGGCGCGTCGGCAGCGAAAGCCGCAGCGCCGCCCATTGTTCGCCGAGCAGTTCGCCGGCGCGGTGTTCGCCGATCTCGTGCAGCACCATCGCCTCGCCCTGCTCGGCGAGCCAGCGCGGCAGCGCGGCATAGAAGCCGCGCTCGAAACCGTAGGCCTCGACCGCGGCGTGCAGCGCGCTGCCGGCGACACGGCGCAAGGCGTAGGTCTCGAACTTCTCCCAGCCCCAACGCGCGACGGCTTCGCGGCGCAGCACGATCGCAGGCGCGGCCGGCGCCGCGTCGAGCGCGGCGGGCGGCGCGAGCAGCCCGCGCGCGAGTTCGCGCCCGGCGGCGAGCACGGCAAGACCGTCGCGTTGCGCGGCGCTGTGCAGTTCGGCGAGGAAGAACACCGGCCGATCGCTTGCCGCGAGCCCGGCACCGTAGACGAGCCCGGCCGGCAGCAGGTGCCGGTTGATCGCCGCGGCGTCGAACGGATCGACGGCTTCACCGCCGCCGGGGCAGG
>JBDHSE010000072.1:0-10577 GCA_039807955.1 Ideonella sp.
CCGGCTGCTGCTCGCGCGCCTGTTCGCGCTGCCGGCCAACGTCCTCGTGCTCGACGAGCCGACCAACGACCTCGACATCGACACGCTGGAGTTGCTCGAGGAACTGCTGCAGGACTACGCCGGCACCGTCTTCCTCGTCAGCCACGACCGGCGCTTCCTCGACAACGTCGTGACGAGCACGATCGCCTGGGAAGGCGAGGCGTCGCCCGGCCTGTGGCGCGAGTACGAAGGCGGCTACGAGGACTGGCGCACGCAGAAGGCGCGCGCGCAGGCGCTGGCCGCCGCGCCGGCGAAGCCCGCGCCTTCGGCCAAGCCGCCGGCGCCACCTTCGGCATCGGTCGCCCCCGCCGCGGCGAAGCCGCGCAAGCTCAGCTACAAGGAGCAGCGCGAACTCGACGCGCTGCCGGGCATGATCGACGCCCTCGAAGCCGAGCAGCGCGAGATAGGCGAGAAGCTCGGCGGCAGCGAAATCTATCGCGGCGACCCGGCTCTGCTCGCGCAGGTGCAGGACCGCTACACGCAGATCGAGGCCGAGCTGACGGCGGCGCTCGAGCGCTGGGAGGCGCTCGCGGCGGAGTGACCCGCCGCCGCACCGGTTCACATGTTCACGTGATTGCGTGATATGCTGAACCGGCAACCCGAAGCCAGCGCCACTGACTATGTCCAATCTGACCGTTTCCGTCGACGAGCATCTGATCAAGCGCGCGCGAATGCGCGCCATCGAGCAAGGCACGTCGCTGTCCGCCAAGGTGCGCGAGTTCCTGCAGGACTATGTCGGCGGCTCGACGCAGGCGCTGGCGCAACAGCGTGCCGAGTCCACCGCGCGGCTGCTGGCGGCGATGGACGCGGCCGCCGTGCTGTCCGCGCCCGCGGCGCCGGTCGCGGCTGCGGCGCGCGGGCAACGCCGCAGCTTGCGCGACGCGATCTACGAGGGCGAGTTTCGCGCCCGCGATCGCGCCGCGGCGAAGGCGGCAGGGGCGCGCGTCAAGGGCGCCGTCTCCGGCAAGAGCGTCAAGCCCCGCGCAGCGCGGGAGCGATGAGCGATGCCGGCGTTCATCGACACCAACGTGCTGGTGTACTGCACTGCTGTTGATGCGCCGGCCAAGCGCAACCGGGCCAGGGCACTCGTCGAGCGGCTGTCTGCCGCCGGCGAGGCGGTGGTGAGCACGCAGGTGCTGATCGAACTGTTCCATGTGCTGACGCGCAAGCAGAAGATGGCGGGCGCGGCGGCGCAGGCGCTGGTGCTGGCGTGCACCGCGTGGCCGGTGGTGCAAAGCGATGCAGCCCTCGTTGCGGCGTCAATCGAACAGTCGTTGCGCCACCGGCTGTCGATCTGGGACGCGATGGTGGTGCAAGCCGCGCTGCAATCCCAGTCACACACGCTGTACAGCGAAGACCTGGGTCATGGCCAGCGCTTCGGCGAACTGGTCGTGGTCAACCCGTTCATCGGTTGAAGGTTCGCCCTGCATCGAAGCGGAACCTGAGCGTCGAAAGACCGGTGAAGGTCCGCTCTGATCGACATCGAGGAGCCGTGCCATGTCCAGGTACCTGATCTCGTTCGACGATGGTTCGATGGATCACATCGCCGAGGCGGACATGCCGGCGGTGGGCGATGCCGCGCGTGCGGTCGTGCGCGAGGCCAGGGCGGCCGGGGTCTGGATCTTCGGCGGCGGGCTGCTGCGCCAGCAGGCGAGCATCGTCGCGGCCGATGGCGGCGTGACCGGGGGGCCGGTGCCGGAGACCAAGGCGGTCGTCGGCGGCTTCTCGATCATCGGAGTGCCGACGCGCGAAGAGGCGCTCGCCCGGGCGGCCCGGTTCGCCGCGGCCTGCCGTTGCGCGCAGGAGGTGCGCGAGATCATGTTCGACCCCGAGTCGTGACCGGGGCCGCGCGCCTGCGGCTCCTACTTGGAGATCGTCCGCTCGACGGCGACCACCCCGCCGTTCTTGATCGTGATGGTGGTCAGGGTCTGCGCGTCGGGCGGCGGGCAGTCTGTGGAAGGCCAGGCAGGCCATGCCGCAGACTCGGGACCTCCTTCTTGGAGGCGCTTGCGAATCGCGTGCGCTGCGCTCAGTCGGGTCGTCGCCCGGCGCCGCGGCGGCGATGAACGAGGCAGATGAGCGCAAGTCCGCCGGCCAGCAGCAGCGCCGTCCGCGGTTCGGGCACTGGCGGTGTCCAGACGTTGTCGATGATGTTCAGGTCCCCCGAGTTGACCGTGAACCCGTCGGGCATAGCGAACACCGGCGCGTTGCGCACGAAGCTCAGCGAGCCGAAGTAGTCCAGCGCAGCGTCGGCGAAACCGTCGAAGCTCTCGCCGGGTTGCGTGGTGTACGTAACCGTCGAATGCGAGCTCAGGTCGAGCAGCAGTTCGAGGCGCACCGGTCTGCCGACGGGCACGTTGGTGAATCCGACCGTCAGCACTGCGGGGCCTCCGGCGTAGCCGGTGAGCAATCCGGTGGCCCAGAAGTCGTCGGTTACCTCACCTGCGCTCGTGACCTGGTACAGGCGGTGAAGATTGCCTGCCTTGAGGTTGTTCACCAGGTTGGGGAAGCCGGCAACCAACTGCATATTCACAACGCTGTTGCTCACTCCCGCGCCACCGCGCCCGATCCCTGAGTGATCGGCGCGCGTGTCGACGATTCCCCCGAGCATCAGCGAGAAGCTGCCTGACACGTTCGCCGCGGGCCCGGTAATGATCAGGTCGCCTTCGACGCGCCCGCTGGCATCGGCGAACATCAAGCTCGCGCCTTGGCCGGTTCCCATCGCGCTGCCCGAGGCAGTGCCGAGCACTTTGATCAGGCCAGGCGCGAGCTGCGCCTTGGCGTCGCCAGTGGACTGGCCGCTGCCGGATCCGTTGTGGCTGGCGTAGGTATACGCTTGGTGCAGCACCAACGGGTCGAGTGCCGCCGCCCCGTCGGCCGCCGCACTCACTTTGCCCGGTGTGTCGCCGCCGGTCCATTCGCCGATCGTCAGGTCGCTCTGGATCTGGATCCTCGACTCGAAGAGCGGCGCCGCCTGTGCCAGGCCGCTTGCGCTCAGCAGGATGGCCGTGACCAGCAACGCCGATGTCGGACACCGCGACAGCTTCCATCCTCTGGCCGAGCGTCGCGGCGCGAGCTGGGCGCCACCGCTGTGCGTAGGAGGCTCGAGTGGCGTCACCGGTGCAAGTCGTGTGTTCATTGCGGTCTCCTTGCTGCGATCGGGCCAGCGAGTCTGCTCCCGGCCGACTCACACGCGGCTCACACGGCGATCCCTAAGTTGTAGGGCTGGAAGTGCGGTGTTCGCGCAACCCGGCCGCGATGCGGCGCGTCGATTCGTGCGGGGACAGCCCGAGCCGGTCGCGCAACGTGTCCGCGAACCGTTGGTACGCCCACAGCGCCTCGGCGTGCTGCCCGCGGGCGGCGAGCGCCTGCATCAACCGGCGCAGCAACTCCTCGGCGTGCGGTTCAGCCTCCAGCGCGCGCTCGTAGCTCTCGATCGCGAGGTCGGACTCACCGCTGCGCTCGAGCTCGGCGCCGGCCTTGGATACCGCGCGCACGAAGCGGGCAGCATGCCGCGACCGTGCGGCCGATGCCCATGGCGCGTCCAGACCGGGCAGGAACGGACCGCGGTACGCCGCCAGCAGCTGTCGCGTCAGCGCAGCGGCACCCGGCGTGGTGCCGTCGCCGATGCCGCCGTCGATGCCTCCGACCGCGGCGTCCAAGCTCCACACGTCGACCCAGCACAGCTCGCGATCGAGCCTGACGGCGCCGGCTTGCAGCCGCAGTGCGTCGGGGTGGCGCAGGTGTAGCCGCAGGCGCTGCAGGTTGACTTCCAGCGCGTGCATCGCGGCATCGCCCTCGGTGTCGGGCCAGACCGCATCAGCGAGCGCTGACTTCGACGCTCCGTCCGGGTTGAGCGCAACCAGTGCCTGCAGCAACAGCGGCGGCTTCTGCTGCCGGCGTGAATCCAGGCCGGTGGGCGCGCCATCGACCTCGATCCGAAAGGCCCCCAGGCAGCGAACGCGCACGCTCCACGGCCAGGCTGGACCCGCGCCGCGCGGCGCCGGCAACTGGCGGCGACGAACGAGCCGTCGCGCGTACTCGGGCTCGACCCTGTGCTCGAGCGCAATGTTCACCAGACGCGCCATCCACGCGGGTTGCCAGAACGGGTGGGCATTGACGTAGTCGTGGCGGCGCCCGACCTCCAGCGTCGCGGCAAGCACCGCCAGTGCGGAATCGGACCGGCCCATTTCGAGCAGCGCGTTGCAGCGCGTGAGGCCCGAAATGAACCCGATCAGCCTGGCTCCCATGCGTGCGCACAAGTCGTCCACCTCGTCCAGCAACACCAGCGCGCGTTCGCATTCGCCGGTGCGAACCAGGATCTGTGCCAGGGCCGACCGGCACAGCAGCGCCGGTGCGAGGGCGGCACAGCGTTGCGCGGTCTCGAGCGCGTACTCCGCGCTCTGGCGGGCCGCCTCGAGGTTGCCCGCCAGTAGCAGGGCCCCGGAGCGAAGGTGATGGAACATGGCGAGGTCGATGCGCCGCGACACACCGAGTCCGCTGGACATTGCGTCGAGGGCACGCGATGCGCGCGCGAGGTCGCCCGCCGACAATGACGCGTAGACCTCTTGTCCGCGCAGGATCTGCGCCACGAGCGACACCCCGAAAGAATCGCCCAGCTTCATGCCGGCGGCGACCTCGCGGTAGCAACTGTCGTGCTCGGCGGTGAGGAACGCGTGGACGGCGGCGAAGATGTGCATCCCCAGCCGAAGTAACGGCGCGGCCTGACCTGCGGCACGGCTTTCGCGCAGTGCGGCGAGAAGTGCGGCGACCCGCGCCAGATCGCCGCGATAGATGTGGTATTCGAGTAGAAAGATCGCCACCGGGGCCTGTGCAGGCGGCGGCAGCTGTGGCAGCAAACGCTCGCCCAGGGCCGCGATGGCCGGCAGCAGCGCGTGATCGGGCGCCGCATAGTGGATGCAGTTGGCGGCGGCGAGCACTTGCGCCGCGAACATGGGGTCTGCCAGCGCCGTCACATCGGGTATCAGGCGTGCGAGCTCGTCGATCCACGGCAAAGCCGGGTGGAAGTCGTCCCACATGAAGTACACCGCGGACAGCACGCCGACGGCTGCAAGTGCGCGGCCGCCATTGTCGGCATCGGCGACGAAGCACGCATGCGCGGCCTCGAATGCTTGGCGTGCGGCGAGCGGATCGATCGCGAGCAGCGCCTGACCGCGCCAGTACGACGTCCAGCCGGAGACCTGCCGCTGTTCGGGCGGCAGCGCGTCGAGCCAGGAGAGCAACTCCTGGTTGCGTCCTTGCGCAAGCAGCGCGGGTGCCTGCCGCCCGGCGAGCGCCGCCAGCGCGCCCCAGTCCTGCGCATCGGTGAGAACGAGCGCGGCCTCGCCGAGCCGCTGTTCGCGTTCGTGCACTACGGCAGCGCGTACACGCAGGCGATTGACCGCGTCGTCGCCCATGCACCGTGCTTCCCGCAGGAGATATGCGCGAAGCAGCTCGTGGACTCGAAACTGCCGGCTTGCGTCGGCCGTTGCGCTGATTGGAAAAGCACTGTCAGCGAGCTGCGCCACCAGGCGCGGCGCGTCCGCGTTGCCGGTCAGTTCGATCATCAGCGCCGGGGAAAGCGTCTCGGCCACCGAAAGCGTCGTCAGAAGGTCATGGCTCGCGCACGGCAGAGCGTCGAGCACCTCGCGCGCAAGGCGATCGAACAGCGTTTCATCGGGAGCCGCAGCTTCGTCGTTGCTGCTGCGGCGTGCATTGCGCAGCAGCAGCGCGACCGCCACCGGCCAGCCGCCGGTGGCTGCCATCACGGTGCGCACCTGCTCTTCGTCTGGCACGCGGCCGTCGACCGACGACAACTGCTGCACTTCGCTCAGGTCGAAGTGCAGGCTCGAGCTATCCAGGCGCGCGATCCTGCCGTCGCCGAACAACGGTGCGAGCGCGTTCCACGGGCTGCTGCGGCCGGCGAAGAACACGCCCCTGCGCAGAGCGGGTTCCTCGACCAGCATGGCGAGCAGCCACTCGACCGGACTGCCCGGCGGCAATGCCTCGACGTTGTCGAACACCAGGTGTGCACCGGGCCTGACGGCGGCGCCCAACTCGCAGAAGAAGGTGCGACCGAAGGCAGCCATGCCGCTGAGGCTCTCGCTGCCCAGCGCCGGAAGGCGATCCGCGGTGCTCAGCAGCGGCTGCACCGCGAGCGCGAGATGATGGAGGAACCCGGCGGGGTCAGCGTCGGCTCGATCGAGGCGATACCACGCCACAGCAGCAGTCCGCGCTTGTGCGTAGGTGGCGGCCAGGGTGCTCTTTCCGGCGCCGGCAGGGCCTTCGATCCAGACCGCGGCGCCGGTCGCGCGAAGCCTGTCGAGCCGCTCGAACAGGCGCACACGCTCGAGTGCACCCGCCGATGCGGGGGCACGCAGCTTGGCTGCCAGCAGTTCGGGATTCATGCGTCCCCGACTCCCCCAGACCGGTACCTGCGTGGTGCCGGACGGCATGGGCGGCGGCACACAGGGCCGCCACGCATGCACCTTGCATCATGCCGCATCTGCGCTGCGCCGGGGAGCGATTTGCGCGCCCGCCTGAGCAGCGATGCATGCAGACCATGAACCCTGTCGGCAGGGGCCAATCCGGGAACCAGACGGGCTCGAACCGATTGCGTGACGGCTCGCAGGGGGCTGTTGGCGCCCGTGACCGGGCTCGCTTGCGAGCGGATGGGCCGGGGAAGGAGGCGAGCGTGCCGCGTTCGCGGCGACCACCGTCAGCGCCATCATGCCGACAATGCGCCGCGCGGTGGCCGATGGCGTCAGGATGTGCGCCGGCTTGGCGGCGCCGGGCAGCACCGGGCTGATCGCGGTGGCCTGGATGAAGGAGTCACGCCATGCGCAGATACCTGATCTCGTTCGACGATGGCTCGATGAACCACATCTCCGAAGCGGACCTGCCGGCGGTGGGCGAGGTCGCGCGCGCTTCGCGCGCCTACCTGGAGATCGTGCGCTCGATGGCCACCACCCGGCCGTTCCTGATCGTGATGGTGGTCAGCGTCTGCGCGTCGTCCGGGTGCGGGAAGTAGGTCCAGACCTTCTCGACGACCTTGGCAGCGCCGCCGCTGACCTCGCTCTCGTTGTCGGGCTTGCCGATTCTCGCGAGCACCTCGCCCTCCGTCATTCCCTTGCTGATGAATTTCCGCTCGGATGCATCCGCGGCAAGCACCGGGATCGACAGCATGCAGAGCAGGACCGCGGCGATGACTGTTCGCATTTCCATTCTTCCGTGAGTTGAAGCGTTCTCGATCCGGCTGAATTGCAAGGCAGGAATCAGCACTCCCGACTCTGTATGGCACTGGGCTTCCTGGACATCTGCTACCCGATCACATCGGCGAGCAACGCGTGCAGCGTCTTGCTGTCGGCGGCCGAGAGCCGGCCCATGACGCGCAGCACAAGGCGCTGTTCGATGGTGGTGAAGACGGGCTTGAATACCGACTCCTTGAGGAGCCCCGCGCCCTGCCAGTCAGCGATCATCGCCTCGCCGTAGCCCACCGCGGTTCGCACCTGGCTCGTGATGGCCATGATCACGATGTCGCGCCGGCCGGTGCAGTAGCCGCTGCTCGAGACGACGACCGCCGGCCGCTTCTTGGTGCCCGACTGATCGGTGAACGGAAACGGCACGAGCACCACGTCGCCGAAGCTGAACCTCGAGGGGGCGGCCATCGATCACATCCGGTCGTAGGCCGCATCCTCGTCGTTGTCCCAGACCCGGGCGAAACTCTCGTTGCTGGCCTTGGCCGCGGCGTGCGTGAAGCGATGTTCCTCCTCGCGGGCGTGCAGGAAATCGACGAAGTCCTCGACCTCGGCCACACGCTGCGGCGGCAGTTGCTTGATCTTGTCGATCAGTACTTGTGCATTGGCGGTCATTGCGTCGGCCTCTCGTGGTTCATCGTGTTCGCCGCGCGGGCGTCTGGTCAGCGCGTGCCAGCCTCGGCGATCATCGCTTTCATCGTCCGCGAGACGGACCGCTGCCTGGCTTCGGACAGTTTAGCGGCGATCTGCGCGCCCATGCAGGCAAAGAAGTTGCGTCCCGGGCGTGGATGGTCACGTTGGCCGTGGCTTCGCGGACAGGGAACGCCTGCCCGATAGCTCTCAGATGCCTGGAACGACCTTCAGCGCGACCGAGCACGAAGTACGCTGAACCGACGTCCCCGTCTTGCCCCACCGTTGGCCGTGGTTTGCGTAGCTTTCGTTCGCAACGATCTGCGCTTGAACCTGCGGCCGCCGGAGTCACGCTACCGCCCCGCGTTTGCATCGACCACCGTCAGCGCCGTCATGTTGACGATGCGCCGCACGGTCGCCGACGGCGTCAGGATGTGGACCGGCTGGGCCGCGCCGAGCAGCACCGGGCCGATCGCGATGCCGCCGCCGATCGTGTTCTTCAGCAGGTTGTAGGCGATGTTGGCGGCGTCGATGTTGGGCAGCACGAGCAGGTTGGCCTCGCCCTTCAGCGGGCTGTCGGGCATCAGCTTGCCGCGCAGCACGGCGTCGAGCGCGGTGTCGCCGTGCATCTCGCCGTCGACCTGCAGCCACGGCGCGCGCTGCTGCAGGATCGCGAGCGCGGCGCGCATCTTCAGCGCCGAGGGCTGGTTGCTCGAGCCGAAGTTCGAATGCGACAGCAGCGCGGCGCGCGGCTCGGTGCCGAAACGCTGCAGCTCCTCGGCGGCGAGGATCGTGATCTCGGCGATCTGCTCGGCGCTCGGGTCGTAGTTGACGTGGGTGTCGACGAGGTTCACCTGACGCCCGGGCAGCAGGATGCCGTTCATGCAGGCGTAGGTCGCGACGCCTTCGCGCCGCCCGATCACCGGGTCGATGTACTGCAGGTGCATCGCCGCCGTGCCCCAGGTGCCGCACAGCATGCCGTCGACCTCGCCCTTGTGCAGCAGCATCGATCCGATCAGCGTCAGCCGTCGGCGCGCCTCGATCTTCGCGAACTGCGCCGTCACGCCCTTGCGCCGCATCATCGCGTGATACGTCTGCCAGAAGTCGCGGTAGCGGTGGTCGTGCTCGGTGTTGACGACGTCGTAGTCGCGCTCGGCGACGAGGCGCAGTCCGAACTTGCGCACGCGCTCGGCGATAACGGCCGGCCGCCCGATCAACGTCGGCCGCGCGATGCCCTCGTCGACGACGACCTGCACCGCGCGCAGCACGCGCTCCTCCTCGCCCTCGGCGTACGCGATGCGCTTGCGCGCCGCCTGTTTGGCGATCTCGAAGAACGGCTGCATCGTCGTCCCCGACGCGTAGACGAAGTTCTGCAGCTTCGCGCGGTAGGCGTCGAGGTCGGCGATCGGCCTCGTCGCGACGCCGGAGTCGGCCGCTGCCTGCGCGACGGCCGGCGCGATGCGCATCATCAGCCGCGGATCGAAGGGCTTGGGGATCAGGTACTCGGCGCCGAAGGCGAGCGTCTCGCCGAGGTAGGCGCGGGCGACGACCTCGCTTTGCTCGGCCTGCGCGAGTTCGGCGATCGCATGCACGGTCGCGATCTCCATCTCGGCCGTGATCGTCGTCGCGCCCGAATCGAGCGCGCCGCGAAAGATGTACGGAAAGCACAGGACGTTGTTGACTTGGTTCGGATAGTCGGTGCGGCCGGTCGCGATCAGCGCGTCGTCGCGCACCAGCTTCACCTCCTCCGGCGCGATCTCTGGCGTCGGATTCGCGAGCGCGAAGATCACCGGCTGCGGCGCCATCGTCGCGACCATCTCGCGCTTCAGGACACCGCCGGCCGACAGGCCGAGGAAGATGTCGGCGCCGCTGATGACCTCGGCCAGCGTGCGCAGTTCGGTCGGCTGCGCGAAGACCGCCTTGTCGTCGTCCATCAGCTCGGTGCGCCCGGCGTAGACGACGCCCGCGAGGTCGGTGACCCAGATGTTCTCGCGCGGCAGCCCGAGCTTGACGAGCAGGCCGAGGCAGGCGAGCGCCGCCGCGCCGGCGCCCGACGCGACGAGCTTGACCTGCGCGAGGTTCTTGCCGGTGACCTTCATCGCGTTCAAGACCGCCGCGCCGACGACGATCGCCGTGCCGTGCTGGTCGTCGTGGAAGACCGGGATCTTCATCCGCCCGCGCAGCGCGCGCTCGACGCGAAAGCAGTCCGGCGCCTTGATGTCCTCGAGGTTGATGCCGCCGAAAGTCGGCTCGAGCGCGGCGATCGTCTCGATCAGCTTGTCGGGGTCGTGCTGGTCGAGTTCGATGTCGAAGACGTCGATGCCGGCGAACTTCTTGAAGAGCACCGCCTTGCCTTCCATCACCGGCTTGGCGGCGAGCGCGCCGATGTCGCCGAGGCCGAGCACCGCCGTGCCGTTCGTGACGACGCCGACGAGGTTGGCGCGCGCGGTGTAGCGAAACGCGCTCGCCGGGTCGGAGGCGATCTCCTCGCACGCCGCGGCGACGCCGGGCGAGTAGGCGAGCGCGAGGTCGCGCTGGCTGACGAGCTGCTTGGTCGCCGCGATCGCGATCTTGCCGGGCTTGGGCAGCTCGTGGTATTCGAGCGCCGCCTGGCGCAGCTTGGCTTGCTCGGGGTCGAGTTCGGGCATCGTG
>JBDHSE010000073.1:0-10563 GCA_039807955.1 Ideonella sp.
CTGCTCTGGCTCGCCGCGCGCCAGCGCCGCACGCTGGCGCCGGCCCACGGCGGCGACTACATCGAGGCGGTCGCGATCGGCCGCGGCCGGCTCGACCTGCGCGGCGGGCTGCTGAAGGTCGCCGCATCGCTGCTCGTCGTCGCCACCGGCGGCGCCGTCGGTCGCGAAGGCGCGATGGTGCTGACGGCGGCGATGCTCGCGTCGCTGCTCGGCCGCGGCCTCGGCCGCACGGTCGAGTTGCGCCTCGTCGTCAGTTGCGGCGCCGCGGCGGGACTCGCCGCGGCCTACCACGCGCCGCTCGCGAGCGCGATGTTCGTTGCCGAGATCCTGCTCGGCTCGCTCGCGCTGTCGCAGTTCGGCCCGGTCGCCGTCGCGGCGCTGCTGTCGTACGGCGTGACGACGGCGTTCCACGGTCCTGCGCCGCCGTTCGCGCTGGCGCCGCTTGCGCAGCCGGGCTGGGTGCAGGTCGCCTGGCTGCTGCCGCTCGGGCTGCTCGGTGGGCTGGCCGGCGCCGGCCTGCTGCGCTGGCTCGCGCTCGCGCGCAGTTGGTTCACTCACAGTGGCTTGCCGCCGCCGCTCGCGTTCGCGCTCGGCGGACTCGTCGTCGGGCTGCTGTCACTCTCGCGGCCCGAGGTCTGGGGCAACGGCTACAGCAGCATCCAGCGGCTGCTCGGCCATCCGCTCGGCTGGCAGCTCGTCGCGCTCGTGCTCGTGTTGAAGACGATCGCCGTCGGCGCGACGACCGGCTCGGGTGCGCCGGGCGGCGTCTTCACGCCGACGCTCTTCGTCGGCGCCGCGTTCGGCGCGCTGTTCGCCGCGAGCCTGCAGGCGCTCGGCGTGACGCAGGTCTTCGAGCCGGTGTACGCGCTGCTCGGCATGGCGACGCTGCTCGCGGCGACGACCCACGCGCCGGTGATGGCGGCGCTGATGGTCTTCGAGATGACAGGGCAGTACCACCTGCTCGCCGTGCTGCTGCCGGCCTGTGTCGTCGCGACGCTCTTGTCGCAGCGGCTGCATCCGGATTCGGTTTACGGCCTGCGGCGCGCGTCGGCGCCGATTCCGCGCCGCGCCCGCGATGGCACGCCCGCGTCCGAGACGCAAGGCGTGGTGCCCGGGGCGATCGGCAAGACCTGACATCGCGCCCGCTGTCGTCTTGCGGGCTTAACGAAGGTCTAACCCTTGGCGTGCCCAATGCGGCGGGTGAAGAACCGCGCCGCGGGCGGCCGGTTCGCAAGCCGTACCGATCGACAGGGAGCACTGCTCATGATGAACGCACTGAAGTCGGTTGCCTCTGGCGACGACGTTTCCGAGATGAACCACCTCGCGTTTCGAAGCCTGCGCCAGCATCTGCAGACGCGGATCATCGGTCAGCGCCATCTCGTCGACAGTCTGCTTATCGCGCTGCTCGCCGACGGCCACCTGATGGTCGAGGGCGCGCCGGGGCTGGCGAAGACGACCGCGATCAAGGAGCTCGCCGCCGCGCTGCAGGGCGACTTCCGGCGCCTGCAGTTCACGCCCGACCTGCTGCCCGGCGACCTGACCGGCACCGACGTCTACCGCCCGGCGACCGGCGACTTCCAGTTCGCGCCCGGGCCGCTGTTTCACAACCTGATCCTCGCCGACGAGATCAACCGCGCGCCGGCCAAGGTGCAGTCGGCGCTGCTCGAGGCGATGGGCGAGCACCAGATCACCGTCGGCCGCAGCACCTACCCGCTGCCGCGGCCGTTCATGGTGATGGCGACGCAAAACCCGATCGAGCACGAGGGCACGTACCCGCTGCCCGAGGCGCAGCTCGACCGCTTCCTGCTCTATGTGCGCATCGGCCACCCCGACGCCGCCGCCGAGCGCGAGATCTTGAAGCTCGCGCGGGCGCAGGCAGCGCAGGGCACGCAGCCTGCCCAAGCCGCGCCGCCCGTGCGGCTGTCGACGCAGCAAATCCTCGCCGCGCGCGACGAGGTGCTTGCGATGCACATGAGCGCGGCGGTCGAGGAGTACATCGTCCAGCTCGTCATCGCGAGCCGCGACGCGGCGCGCTACGACCCGCAGCTCGCGCCGCGCATCGCGTTCGGCGCCAGCCCGCGGGCGACGATCGCGCTCGACCGCTGCGCCCGGGCGTATGCCTGGCTGCAGGGCAAGGACTACGTCGCGCCCGACGACGTGCAGGCCGTCGCCCACGACGTGCTGCGCCACCGCATCCTCGTCTCGTTCGAGGCGGAGGCCGAAGGCGTCACCGCCGACGCGCTGATCGACGAGCTGCTGCGGCTCGTGCCGGTGGGTTGAAGTGAAACCACCGGCCGAACAGCTCGCTCGGCGTCGTTCCGTGCGGCAAGACCCCCTCACCCCAGCCCTCTCCCCGAGGGGAGAGGGAGGTGAGGGACTCCGTCTGCCACGCACGGCAGACGGCGTTGGCCTGCCCCCTCTCCCGCGCGCGGCGGACGGCGTGGACCTGCTCCCTCTCCCGCGCGCGGGAGAGGGTCGGGGTGAGGGCCGATGGCCGGCTGCCGCCTTCGCCGACGCACGCCGCCCACCGCGCCGTTTCATGTGCCGTGGGTCGCGCCGTGCAGGGCGGAGCAACTGACGTGGACTGGTTCGCACGCCGCCGCCGCGCCGCAGGTGCCGACCGCTCGGTGGACGCGATCGCCACCGGCGCCGCGATCAACCCGGCGACCTGGGCCGGCGCGCTCGAGCTGATCGCGCTGCAGCGCCACGCCGACACGATCGCGCTGCAAGGCGCGGGCCCGGCGCGCGCGCAGCGCGGCGGCGAGCACCTGTCGCGCTTTCGCGGCCGCGGCATGGACTACCAGGAATCGCGCGCCTACAGCGAGGGCGACGACGTGCGCAGCATGGACTGGCGCATCACCGCGCGCACCGGTGTCGCCCACGTCAAGGTCTACCAGGAAGAGCGCGAGCGGCCGGTCGTGTTCGGCGTCGACTTCAACCCCGGCATGTTCTTCGCGAGCCGCGGCGCGCTGAAGTCGGTCGTCGCGGCGCGCGCCGCAGCGCTGCTGGCCTGGTCGGCGGCGGCCAACGGCGACCGCGTCGGCGCGCTGCTCTTCAACGGCGGCGCCTGCGACCTCGCGCCGCGCGGCGGCCGCCACGGCGTGCTGCAGTTGATCCGCCAGCTCGTCGCGCACAGCGACCCGCGCCTCGCGCTCGCCGCCGCGCCCGAAGGCGGCGGCCTCGGGGCTGCGCTCGTGCGGCTGCGCCGCGTCGCCCGCCCCGGCAGCCTCGTCGTGCTGATCGGCGACTTCTACGGCCTCGACGACGCCTGCGACCGCCAGCTCGAGTGGCTGCGTCAGCACAACGACGTCGTCGCGCTGCAGATCGTCGATCCGCTCGAAGTCGCGCCGCCGCAGGCCGCGCGCTACGGCGTCTTCGCCGCAGGGCAGAGCAGCGTCCTCGACCTGCGGCCGGCCGCGACCCGGCGTGCCTATCAGGAGTATTTCAGCGCCCACCACGCGCAGGTCGCGGCGGTGATGCGCCGCCATGCGATCGGCCTGCTGCGGCTGTCGACCGACGCCGACACCATCGCCGCGCTGCGCCAGCAGTTCCCCGCCCGCGCCGCGCGCCGCACACCCGAACGCAGGCTCGCGGCATGAAGACCTTGCCCCGTCCCACGCGATGAACCCGACCACCGCTCCATCCGCGCTCGTGCTGCGCGACATCCACCTGCCCGGCGCGCCGTCGCTGTGGCCGCCGGCACCGGGCTGGTGGCTGGTCGGCGGGCTCGTGCTGTCGCTCGTCTTCTGGATCATCCCGCTGCTGCTGCGGCGCCGCCGTGAACGACTGCAACGTGAGCGCTTGCTCTCGATGTTCGCTGCGCTGCAAAGCGAATTGGCGGCCGAGCCTTCGCCGCAACAACTGGCGCGGGTCGGCGATTTGCTGAAGCGCCTTGCGCTGGCGCGCCATCCGCGCAGCGACGTGGCGTCGCTCAGCGGCGGCGCCTGGCTGCACTTCCTCGACGCCACCGGCGGCGACGGCGGCTTCAGTGACGGCCCCGGCCGCGTGCTCGCCGACGGCCCGTACCGGCGCCGGCTGGCGCCCGATTTCGACGCCGCCGCTTTCGCCGCCCTCGTCACTCGCTGGGTCGAGAGGAACGCGACGCCCGAAACGCCGGACGAGGACGACGAACCGGTGCTGGGGTTCGTGCGATGAGCCTGCAGCTCGCTTGGCCCTGGCTGCTCGCCGCGCTGCCGCTGCCGCTGCTTGCGTGGTGGCTGCCGGCGGCGCGCTCGGCGCGGCCGGCGGCGTTGCGCTTTCCGTTTCCGGGCGCGCTGCAGGCGGCGCTCGCCGGCCCGGCGGCGCGGCGCTCGCGGCTGCTGCCGGCTCTTGCCATCCTCGCCTGGGCGCTGCTCGTACTCGCCGCGGCGCGGCCGCAGCAGGTCGGCGAGACCGGGCACGTGCCGGTCACCGGCCGCAGCCTGATGCTCGCGGTCGACCTGTCGGGGTCGATGCAGACGCCCGACATGGAGCTTCACGGCCGCGACGTGAGCCGGCTCGAAGCCGTCAAGGCCGTGGCCGGCGACTTCATCGCGCGCCGCGCGGGCGACCGCATCGGCCTCATCCTGTTCGGCGATCGCGCCTACGTGCAGGCGCCGCTGACGCTCGATCGCGCAACCGTTCACACCCTGCTCGACGAGGCGCAGATCGGCCTCGCCGGGCAGCAGACGGCGATCGGCGACGCGATCGGACTTGCGATCAAGCGGCTGCAGCAGGCGCCGGCCGGCAACCGGGTGCTGGTGCTGCTGACCGACGGCGCGAGCAACGCCGGCAGCATCACCCCGCTGAAGGCCGCCGACCTCGCCGCGCAGCAGGGCGTGCGCATCTACACGATCGGCGTCGGCAGCGAGCAGTTCACGATGCGCGGGCCGTTCGGCTTTGCGCAGACCGTCGCGAGCGACCTCGACGAGGACACTTTGCGTGCGAT
This sequence comes from Ideonella sp., assembly GCA_039807955.1. Taxonomy (GTDB): domain Bacteria; phylum Pseudomonadota; class Gammaproteobacteria; order Burkholderiales; family Burkholderiaceae_C; genus CAIKUF01. The sequence goes on from JBDHSE010000073.1 coordinate 4,928, forward strand.
CGCGAGCAAGACCGGCGGCGAGTTCTTCCGCGCCTCGGACACCGCGAGCCTGAAGAGAATCTACGCCGAGCTCGACAAGATCGAGCCGCTGTCGAAGGACGCGCAGAGCTGGCGGCCGATCGACGAGCTGTACATGTGGCCGCTGGGTGCCGCCCTGGTGCTCTCCGTGCTGATCGCGCTGCGGCTGGCCGGCGCGGGCGTGTTCGGCATCGGCGCGGCCGGCGCGGGGCGACGCCATGCTTGAGGCGTTCCACTTCATCCGGCCGCTGTGGCTGCTCGCGCTCGTGCCGCTGTGGTGGCTCGCGTGGCGCATCGCGCGCAGCGGCGGCGGCGACAACCCGTGGCAGCGCAGCATCGATGCCGCGCTGCTGCCACTCTTGATGGCGGGCGACGCTGCGGCAGGCGCGCGCCCGCGCATGCTGCGCCTCGTCGCGCTCGGCTGGACGCTTGCCGCGATCGCGCTCGCCGGCCCGACGTGGCAGCGCAAGCCCGAGCCGGTCTACCAGACGAGCGCGGCGCGCGTCGTCGTCCTCGACCTGTCGTCGTCGATGCGCGCGACCGATGTCAAGCCGTCGCGCCTGGAGCGCGCGAAGTTCAAGGTGAGGGACGTGCTCGCGCTCGGCGACGAGGGCCAGACCGGCCTCGTCGCCTACGCCGGCGACGCGTTCTCGGTCGTGCCGCTGACGCGCGACGCCAACACGCTGACGGCGATGCTCGACGCGCTCGGCCCCGAGCTGATGCCGGTGCCGGGCAGCCGAGCCGACCTCGGCCTGCTCGAAGCCGAAAAGCTGATGCGTCAGGCCGGCGTGAGCAGCGGCGAGGTGCTGCTGATCGCCGACGGCATAGCCCCCGACCACATCGGCGCCGCGACCGCCGCCGCCGCGAAGCTGCGCAACGACGGCTACCGCGTCTCGGTGCTCGGCGTCGGCACCGAGCAGGGTGCGCCGATGCTCGACGCGAACGGCGCTTTGCTGCGCGGCGCGGACGGCAAGGTCGAGATGACGCGGCTCGACCTCGGCGCGCTGCGGGCGGTGGCTGCCGCCGGCGGCGGGCAGGTGCTGCCGCTTTCCGGCAGCGGCGACGCGCTGCGCGCCGTGCTCGACACCGACGCCAAGGCACGCGTCGAGACGACCGGCAAGCTCGGCGCGACGGCGAGCGCCTGGATCGACCAGGGGCCGTGGCTCGCGCTGCTGCTGCTGCCGATCGCCGCGCTCGCGTTCCGGCGCAACGTGCTGATCGATGAAGCGCTGGCCTTGCGCAAGCCCAGGCCAGGCGCCAAGCCAGGGCCGAAGACGAAGGGCGCGTCCGCAGCGCTCGCGATCGGTGGCCTGCTGGCGCTCGGCGGCTGGCTGATGCCGGCGACGCCGGCCAACGCGATGACCTGGGCCGACGCCTGGCAGCGCCCCGACCAGCAGGCCGCGGCGGCGATGGCGGCGGGCGACTACGCGAAGGCGGCGCAGCTCGCGACCGACGCCGAACTTCGCGGCAGTGCCGAGTACAAGCGCGGCGACTATGCGGCGGCGCTGAAGGCGTTCTCGCAGGCTACTGGCCCGCGCGCCGACTACAACCGCGGCAACGCGCTCGCCAGGCTCGGCCAGTACACCGAAGCCGTCGCCGCCTATGACAAGACACTCGCCGCCGACACCGGCAACGCCGACGCGAAAGCGAACAAGGCTGCCGTCGAGGCGCTGCTGCGCAAGCAGCAGGAACAGCGGCGCAAGGAACAGCAAGGGCAACAAGGGCAGCAAGGACAGCAGGGTCAGCAGGGTCAGCAGGGTCAGCAAGATCAGCAGCGACAACAAGGCCAGCAGGGCCAGCAGGGGCAGCAAGATCAGCAGGGGCAGCAGAGCCAGCACGGGCAGCAGGGCCAGCAAGGGCAGCAGGGCCAGCCAGGGCAGCAGGGCCAGCAAGAAGGCAAGCAGGCGTCGAACGCGAACGGCAGTGCATCGGCCGACCAGTCGAGCCAGGGCGCGGCCGGGCGCCCGCAGCAAGCGGCGTCCGAGGCGCAGGGCCGGCAGGCCCAAGCCACGCCGGGCGAGCGCCAGGAATCTGCCGCGCCGCAGCAAGGCGCGGCGTCGCAGCCGGCGGATTCGTTCGCCGATGCGGCGCGCAAGCTCGCCGCGCAGAAGGCTGCGGACGACAGCAATGCGGCGAAGCAGGCCGCGGCTGATGCAGCCGCAGCGCAGTCGGCGCAAGCGGCACAGGCGGCACAGGCGGCACAGGCGGCACAGGCGGCACAGGCGGCACAGGTGGTGGCGCCGGCCCCCGGCGCCAGACCCGAGGCTGCCGTCCCCGGCGCGCAGCCGCTGAAGACCGAGGAACAGCTTGCCGCCGAGCAATGGCTGCGGCGCATCCCCGACGATCCGGGCGGCCTGCTGCGGCGCAAGTTCCTGTACCAGTATCAGCAGCGCCAGCACGGCGGCGGCGGAGGTTGAGATGAAGCCACAGGTCGAGCAGCTCGTTGTTCGGCGTCGGTGCGTGCAGCGACGCCCCCTCACCCCAGCCCTCTCGCCGACGGGAGAGGGAGTTGGCCTGCCCCCTCTCCCGCGGGCGGGAGAGGGCCGGGGTGAGGGTCGGTGGCCCTGCCGCGCGGTCGCCTTCGCCGACACGCGCCGCCGAGCAGCGTTTCTTGCGTCGCGGGTGGCGCGCTGCGCATTGGACCACTGAGATGACGACGCGATGCACGGGCCTGCGGACGTTTGCGGTGGCGTTCGCCTTGCTTGCCGCCGGCAACATCGCACTGGCCGCGGTCAGCGCCCGGCTCGACCGCGACCGCGCCGCGCTCGGGCAGCCGCTCACCCTCACGATTCAGAGCGACGGCAAGGGGTCCGACGCCCAACCCGACCTCGCGCCGCTGCGCAAGGATTTCGAGGTGCTCGGCACGAGCCGCAGTAGCGAGATCCGGATCGTCAACTTCCAGCGCTCGGACAGCGTGCGCTGGACGGTGCAGCTGATGCCGCGCCGCGCCGGCAGCCTCGAAGTGCCGCCGATCGCGGTCGGCGCCGAGCAGACGGCGACGTTGACGGTCGACGTCGGCCAGCCGGCCGCGCCACCGCCGCCGAGCGGCGCCGCTTCGCACGACGCGCAGGCGAGCCCGACGGCGTTCATCGAGGTCGACGCAGCCGCCGCCGCCAAGCCGGTCTACGTCCAGCAGCAGGTGCCGTACACGGTGCGGCTCTATGTCGATGGCAGCGTGCAGTCGGGCGACCTGCGCGCGCCGGCCTCGCCCGATGCGGTGATCGAACAGCTCGGCGACGAGCAGCGCAGCAGCGCGACGGTGGGCGGCCGCGACTACACCGTCATCGAGCGCCACTATGCGATCTCGCCCGAGAAGAGCGGCACGCTGCGCATCGAGCCGGCCACCTTCCGCGGCCAGGCCGTCGCCCCCGCCGCACCGGGCAGCGGCCCGGGCGACGACATGATGGCCGAGATGCTGCGCAACACGCCGTTCGCGAACAACCCGTGGTTTCGCCAGCGCCTGTCGGGCTTCGCGTCGGGCGCGACGCTGCGGCCGGTCGGCGCGAGCGCCAGGCCGCTGACGCTCGACGTGCTGGCGCGTCCGGCGGCGGCGCAGGGCCCGTGGCTGCCGGCCGAGAGCATCCGCATCCATGACAGCTGGATGGATGCCGCGCCTCACTTCAAGGCCGGCGAGCCGGTGACGCGCACGCTGACGATCGAGGCCGCGGGCCTCGCCGCGTCGCAAATCCCGCCGCTCGCGGTCGCCGCGCCGGCCGACGCGCGCGTCTACCCCGACCAGCCCGACAACCAGAGCCGTACCGACGGCACGACGATCCACGGCACGAGCCGCCAGACCTTCACCTACATCGCCAACGGCGCCGGTGCGCTCGAGGTTCCCGCGATCGACCTTGCGTGGTGGGACACGAAGGACAACGTCCAGCGCCATGCCGAACTGCCGGCGCGCAGCTTCCACGTCGCGCCCGGCGCAGCGCCGGCGGTCGCGACACCGGCGCCATCGGCGAACGGCGCCGCTGCCGCGTCCGGCAACGCGACCGCCAGCACGACGCCGCCACCGGCGGCTGCAAGCTGGCAGGCGCGCACGGTCGATGCCGTTCGCGAGCATTGGACGTGGCTTGCCACCGGCTTCGCGGTGCTGCTGGCGGCCGTGTTGGCCGGGTGGCTGCTGCGCCGGCGTACCGCGCCGCCTGCGGCAGCGGCCGGCCGGACCGCAGCGCAGCCGCCTGCCGCGCGCGTCAGCCTGCGCGCGTTGCGAAGCACGTTGGAAGGCGCCTGCCGCGCCGGCAACCGCGAGGCGGCGGCGCGCGCGCTGCTCGACATCGCGCGCGCCGAGTTCCCCGCACATCCGCCGCGCGGCCTGGGCGAACTCGCCGATCGGCTCGATGCCGGCGCCGACGAAGTTCGCGCCCTCGACCGCAGCCTCTACGGCGATGCCGCCGGCGCGTGGAACGGCACAGCCCTCTGGCAGGCCGTCGGCAAGGGCTTGCGAGAGCGGGCGCGGGCGCGGCCCGAACGGGGCGACGACACGCTCGCCCCGCTCTATCCCTGAACGGCAAGCCGGTACACCGAGCCTGAAGCGACGGCCGCCCGCTGCCTGATCAGCCGCGCCCGCGCCCGGAAGGCCCCGTCGCGACGCGGGTTCTGGATTCGCGCGCGTGCAGTGCTCGATGCTGTGAGGCACTGAATAGCACCGATCGATTTGTCGCGCTGGCAAGGCGCAAACCGCAGCGATACCCGTAGGTATCGCGAGGACTTGCAACGCCGCCCGGGCGGCAAAGACGCGGTTCTCTGTGCCGAATAGCGTCGAGCGCTGCACTGGCTTGCGGCCTGCGCGTAAACTGCCGCCGCATCGCGCGACGATGCAATCCGGCGCCGCGCGCAGCAACCCTGCCACCTGCGCCGATCGGACGGGAGCCGCCTATGCCGAAGACCGAGACCTACAACGACCACGTCGTCCGCCTGTTCCTGTTCGCTTCGGCCGTCTGGGGAATCATCGGCATGCTGGTCGGCATGTACATCGCGGCCGAACTGGCATGGCCGTTCTGGAACCTCGACCTCCCCTTCCTCACGTTCAGCAAGCTGCGCCCGGCGCACACCTTCGGCGTGATCTTTGCGTTCGGCGGCTCGGCGCTGATGGGGACGTGCTACTACACGGTGCAGCGCACCGCGCACGTGCGGCTCGCCTGGGGTGGCGTGGCCGAGATGACGTTCTGGGGCTGGCAGCTGATCTGCATCCTGGCGATGGTGTCGATGCCGCTCGGCCTCGTGCAGAGCAAGGAGTACGCCGAGCCCGAGTGGTGGATCGACGTCCTGATCGCCGTCGTCTGGGTCAGCTTCGGCGCGGTGTTCTTCGCGACGCTCGGGCGCCGGCGCATCCGCCACATCTACGTCTCGAACTGGTACTACGGCGCGTTCATCATCGCCGTCGCGCTGCTGCACATCGTCAACAACCTCGCGGTGCCGGTGTCGATGTTCAAGTCGTACCCGGTCTACTCGGGCGTCGTCGATGCGATGGTGCAGTGGTGGTACGGTCATAACGCGGTGGCGTTCTTCCTCACCGCCGGCTTCCTCGGCATGATGTACTACTTCGTGCCGCGCCAGGCCCAGCAGCCGCTGTGGAGCTACCGCTTCTCGATCGTCAACTTCTGGGCGCTGATCTC
>JBDHSE010000074.1:0-10553 GCA_039807955.1 Ideonella sp.
CACGGCCGCAACGCGAAGTTCGCGACCGACCCGCACTGGAAGGACCTCGTGCTGTTCTACGAGTACTTCGACGGCGAGACCGGCGCCGGCCTCGGCGCGAGCCACCAGGCGGGGTGGAGTGCGCTCGTCGCCAAGCTGATCCAGCAGCACGCCGAGTACACGCTCGCGGGCCGCGCGCCCGATGTGGCCGACGACCAGAGGTTCGCCGCCGGCTGAAATCCTGCCGCCGCTGCCGGGGCATGCCCCTGCCGCTCCTGCATAATTCACGCCGAGGCGCGCCCGACCAAGGGCGCGCTCGTCCACGAGCCCTTACCCAGGAGTCCACCCGATGCTCAACCGCCTCTTCTCGCGCCTGATGGTGCCCGTCCTTGCGCTGCTGCTCGCCGCCTGCGCCACGCCGCAGCCGACCCCGGTCGAAATCCGCCAGGGCAAGATCGAGCAGATCACGAACACGACGATCGCGAGCAACCAGCACCAGGGTGTTGGTGCCGTGCTCGGCGGCCTGGCCGGCGTCGGCGTCGGCAGCCTGATCGGTGGCGGCACCGGCCGTGACGTCGCGATGATCGCCGGCGCGATCGGCGGCGCGATGGCGGGCAACGAAATCCAGAAGCGCAACCAGCAGCCGATCGCCGGCCAGCAGATCTTCGTGCGCATGAAGTCCGGCGTGCTGGTCGAGGTGACGCAGCCCGTCAACCCGGCCCTTCACGTCGGCCAGGAGGTCTTCATCCAGGGCAGCGGCGAAGGCGCGCTGGTCGTTCCGCGCTGAGCCGCGGGACGACCAGCGCTAGCCGCCGACGATCACGTCGCGGGCGCCGCTCGGCGCTTTCAGCCGAGAACCTCGAAGCCTTTCAGGATCATGCCGACCATCGTCGCAGGTATCCCGATCAGAAAACTCTTCATTGCTGCGCGATTGTCCGCAAAAGCGGAGCGCAGCCGGATGTCGGCGACGACCTGGCCCCGTTGGGTCTCGGTCCACTCGGCGTCGTCCGCCGAGCCAGCGACGCTTTCGACAATCGCGGAACTGAACAGGTAGCCGAGATACGCCAGCGGCATGATCAGCAGCACGTGCAGCACGCAGTACACGAGCACCATCGGGATCGCGCAAAGCACGAGCGCCACGCCGAGCGCCCCGAGCCCCTGCGACGCTCCCCGTACGCGTGGCCCCAGCCCGACCCAGGCCAGCGAATTCAGCATCGACAGGAAGTTTGCATTGCCGCGCACGAACTTGAGCAGGTTCGGGGAGGTCATCTCGTCGAGCGCAGGAAGTCCCTTGAGCGCATCGGCCTTCTGCACGAAGCCGAAGCTGATCCCGTAGACAGCCAGGACTTGCAACGCAAATCCGAGCCGGCTGCTCCACGGCGCATCGCCATATGCGGCGATGAACGCCAACGGCGCCGCCATCAATAGCAGAATGAGCGCAACGGCGGCGACGTAAGGGAACCTCGTGTTCACGGCGATCTCCTGCACGATTCTTGAACATCTATTCTTACTGTGTCACAAGCGAAGTCCTGACGCTTCGCGACCGCAGCACGGACACTGCCCGAGCCGAGCGAGCAACTCGTAGCTGAGCCGATGGCGCAGCGTCGTGATCGAGTGCTCCACGTGGCGCTGCGCGCGCAGGACTGCCGCGGGGGATGAAATCGACGGGAAGGGCAGGCACTTTGCATGCGGCGAAGTTTTTTTGCCGCCGGCGGGTTTGTCGGCAATGAGCCGCTCGGCGATCAGGAATCAGTAGGCTGCGCGCGCAGCGAGTGCGTCAGCGCGGCGCTGATTCGGACGTCGGCGAACTGTCCGATCAACTCGGGCGGCGCGGCGAAATTGACGCTGCGGTTGCATTCGGTGCGCCCGGTCAATTCGCTGTTGTCCTTGCGTGAGCGGCCCTCGACGAGCACGCGCTGCCTGCTGCCGACGAGCGACTCGCTGATGCGCGCCGCGTTGGCGTCGATCACGGATTGAAGCCGTTGCAGTCGCGCGAGCTTGACCTGCTGCGGCGTGTCGTCGGCGAGTGACGCCGCCGGCGTGCCGGGCCGCGGGCTGAAGACGAAGGAAAAGCTGGCGTCGAAGCCGACCTCATCGATCAGCGCCATCGTGCGCTCGAAGTCGGCGTCGGTCTCGCCGGGAAAGCCGACGATGAAGTCGCTGCCGATGCGGATGTCGGGCCGCAGCGCGCGCAGCTTTCGCACCGTACTCTTGAACTCGAGCGAGGTGTAGCCGCGCTTCATCGCGGCGAGGATGCGGTCGCTGCCGTGCTGCACCGGCAGATGGACGTGATTGACGAGTTGCGGCACGCGCGCGTAGGCGTCGATCAGGCGCTGCGTGAACTCCTTCGGGTGGCTCGTCGTGTAGCGGATGCGCGCGATGCCGGGGATCGCGGCGACGAGTTCGACGAGCAACGCGAAGTCGGCGACCTCGCTCGTTGCGCCCATCGCGCCGCGCCAGGCGTTGACGTTCTGGCCGAGCAGCGTCACCTCCTTCACGCCCTGCTCGGCAAGGCCGGCAACTTCGGCGAGCACGTCGTCGAGCGGGCGCGAGACCTCCTCGCCGCGGGTGTAGGGCACGACGCAGTAGCTGCAGTACTTCGAGCAGCCTTCCATGATCGAGACGAAAGCGGTCGCACCATCGACGCGTGCCGGCGGCAGGTGGTCGAACTTCTCGATCTCGGGGAAACTGATGTCGACCTGCGCGCGGCCGTCGCGCGAACGACGCGCGAGCATCTCGGGCAGACGGTGCAGCGTCTGCGGGCCGAAGACGAGGTCGACGAACGGTGCGCGCTCGAGGATCGCCTCGCCCTCCTGGCTCGCGACGCAGCCGCCGACGCCGATCAGCGCGCCGCGCGCCTTCAGGTGCCTGACGCGGCCGAGGTCGCTGAAGACCTTCTCCTGCGCCTTCTCGCGCACCGAGCAGGTGTTGAAGAGGATCAGGTCGGCCTCTTCGACATCGGCGGTCGGCACGTAGCCCTCCGCGGCGCGCAGCACGTCGGCCATCTTGGCCGAGTCGTACTCGTTCATCTGGCAGCCGAAGGTCTTGATGAAGACCTTCTTCGTCGTCGCGGCGGTCACGGCCTGCTCCTCACGGCTTGGCCCAGGTCTGCGTGCCGGGGTCGAAACGCCAGCTCGCCGCCTGCTCGCGGGTCGCCGGCCACAGCCTTTCGATCTCCTCGTAGGTCAACACCCACACGTCCTTGATCTGGCCCTGCATGTCGGTCGTGTAGTTGACGACGAAGGTCTGGCCGGCGAACGCACCGGTCGTCGCCAGCATGTTGTTCTGGCCACGGATCCGCGCGCCCGGCGCGAGGCGTGCCTGCGCGCCGTTGAGCACGGCCAGCGGCGGGTGCTCGATCGCGAGCTTGCCGCGCAGCGAATCGGGCGGGAAGTTGCGCCGCAGCTGCGCATTCGCCGCGCTCGCGGCCAGGCCGAAGGTGGCAAGAAGCAGCAGGCGGCGGCGGTGCATGGTGGCGATCCTGTGGCGAGGTCTAGACGGCGGCAGCGGGCTGCGCAATGCAAACCGGCTCCGGGTCGGGCAGACCGGGAGCCGGGAGCGAAATCTCTGGTGGCGCTTCAGGGACTTGAACCCCGGACCTGCGGATTATGATTCCGTCGCTCTAACCAGCTGAGCTAAAGCGCCACGCGGCGCGAAGTATAGCGGGTGGCGACCGGGCTCATGGCCGCAGTGGCGGCGGTGATGGCGCGAGGGTCTGCCTAGAATCGATGCGACCTTTCCTCGCACGCCATGTTTCGCTTCTTCAAGAAAAAGCAGCCGCCCGCTGCCCCGCCGCCGGCCGCCGAACCCGAGGCCGCACCGGCTGCCGCCGTCGAAGTTGCAGCCGGCCTGACCACTGGCGACGAGGCTTCATTGGCGGTGCCCGCTGCAGCCGTCGATGCGGCGCCGCCCGGGATCGCTGAAGTCCAGCAGGCGCCGGCGCCGATCGAGCCGCCGCCTGCCGCCGAGGCCGCGCCCGACCTGCAGCGCGTCGGCTGGCGCGACCGGCTGCGTGCCGGACTGCGCAAGACCGGATCGAGCATCGCCCAGGTCTTCACGACGGTGCGCATCGACGACGCGCTGTACGAGGAACTCGAGACCGCGCTGCTGATGGCCGACACCGGCGTCGCGGCGAGCGAGTACCTGCTCGCCGACCTGAAGCGGCGCGTCAAGGCGGCGCGCGCGACCGATCCGAAGGCGGTCAAGACACTGCTCGCCGAAGCGATCGCCGAACTGCTTGCGCCGCTCGAGGCGGCGCTCGAGGTCGGCGAGGAGACGCCGACCGTGATCATGGTCGTCGGCGTCAACGGCGCCGGCAAGACGACGAGCATCGGCAAGCTCACGCGCCATCTGGCGCAGGCAGGCTGCAAGGTGCTTCTCGCCGCAGCCGATACGTTTCGCGCCGCGGCGCGCGAGCAGCTTGCGGTTTGGGCCGGGCGCAACAACGTCGAGATCATCAGCCAACAGGGCGGCGACCCGGCGGCGGTGACGTTCGATGCGGTGACGGCCGGCCGCGCGCGCGGCTGCGATGTCGTCATCGCCGACACCGCGGGGCGGCTTTCGACGCAGACGCATCTGATGGAGGAGCTGAAGAAGATCCGGCGCACGATCGCGAAGGCGCAGGCCTCGGCGCCGCACGAGGTGCTGCTCGTCGTCGACGGCAACACCGGGCAGAACGCGCTCGCGCAGGTGAAGGCGTTCGACGAAGCGCTCGGCCTGACCGGCCTCGTCGTCACCAAGCTCGACGGCACGGCCAAGGGCGGCGTGCTCGCCGCGATCGCGCTGTGGTCGCGCGAGCGCACGAAGCCGGTCCCGGTCTACTTCATCGGCGTCGGCGAGAAGCTCGAGGACTTGCAGACCTTCGACGCGCGCGAGTTCGCGCAGGCGCTGCTCGGCTGATCCCGGCGCCGCACGCCGTGCGCTACTCGCGCGTCCTCGGCCGCGGCAGCGGCACCGGGCGCGAGTCGAGATCGTCGAAGAAGGTCGACGGCAGCGGCTCGGCCACCGCGCTCTCCGGCGCCGACGCTTCGGCCTCGCTCGGCTGGCGTTGGGTGCTCTCGGCCGCGGCGGCGCTCGCCGCCGTCTCCGATATCTGCGCCGCCGCGCTGCGCCCGAGGACGAGATCGGACACGACCTCGGGCCTCGGCAACGTGCCTTCATGCCAGTTCAGGACGCGAATCCCCGCCTTGCGCAGCACGCGATCCATGCGCGCGTGGCGCTCGGCGCCGCGCTCCGAATCCTTGCCCGGCTCGGGCCGGACGTTGACGACGGCGAGCACCTGGAAGGTGCTGTCGCAGACGAGCAGGTCGGCGTTGAGCCGGCCGACGCGGCGCATCCATTCGCGGTACGAGTGGCGCGTCGGCACGCGCAGGAAGCGCGACAGCGGCACCTGCGCGAGCACCGCATAGCCGGACGGGAGATTGCGCACCAGCAGCTGGTAGGCGCGCTGCTCGGGCGTCGTCAGCACGCGCGCCGTCTCGGGCGGCCAGGCGGCGACGGTGTCGAGCGCGTCTTCGGGCCGGGCATCCGGCTTCGCGCCACCGGCCGAGCGCTGGCGCAGCCACCACCAGACGAGCAGGAGGCAAAGGATGCCGACGAGAGCGAGAACCGGCGTGGTCATGGACGGCCCTTCGGTTTGCAAAGCCGAAACCTTGGCACCAAAGCCGGGCCAAGTCCAGTCCGGGCGTCAACCGATCGAAATGCGGACGAACGCCTCAGCGCATGCCCGGCGGCATCATGCCTTTCAAGCCGCCCATGCGCTTCATCATCTTCATCAGGCCGCCGCCCTTCATCTTTTTCATCATGTCGCGCATCTGCTCGTACTGCTTGAGCAGGCGGTTGACCTCCTGCACCTGAACGCCGGCGCCTGCGGCGATGCGGCGCTTGCGCGTCGCCTTCAGCAACTCCGGCTTGCGCCGTTCGAGCGGCGTCATCGAGCAGATGATGCCTTCCATGCGTTTCACGTCGCGCTCGGCGCGGTCCATGTCGGCCTGGCCCGCCTTGGCCGCCATCTGCGTCGGCAGCTTGTCGATCAGGCCAGAGAGGCCGCCCATCTTCTTCATCTGCGACAGCTGGGCGAGAAAGTCGTTCAGGTCGAAAGCGTCGCCCGACTTGACCTTCTCGGCGAGCCGCTGTGCGGCGGCGACGTCGACGCCCTTTTGCACCTCCTCGACGAGCGCGACGATGTCGCCCATGCCGAGCACGCGCGCCGCGTGGCGCTCGGCGTCGAAGACTTCGAGGCCATCGATTTTCTCGCTCATGCCGGCGAACTTGATCGGCACGCCGGTCACCGCGCGCACGGACAGCGCGGCGCCGCCGCGCGAATCGCCGTCGGTCTTGGTTAGCACGATGCCGGTCAGCGCCAGAGCCTCCTTGAACGCCTTGGCGGTGTTGACGGCGTCCTGGCCCTGCATCGCATCGACGACGAACAGCGTCTCGACCGGCTTCAGCGCCGCATGCAGTTCGGCGATCTCGCGCATCAGCGCCTCGTCGATCGCGAGCCGGCCGGCGGTGTCGACGAGCAGCACGTCGAAGAAGTGCTTGCGCGCATGGTCGAGCGCGGCGAGCGCGATCGCCGCCGGCTTGTCGCTCGCGCTCGACGCGAACCACTGCGCGCCGGCTTGCTCGGTGACGATGCGCAACTGCTCGATCGCCGCCGGGCGGTAGACGTCGGCCGACACCGTCAGCACCTTCTTCTTGCGCTTGGCGATCAGGTGGCGTGCGAGCTTGGCGGTCGTCGTCGTCTTGCCGGCGCCTTGCAGGCCGGCCATCAGGATCACGGCCGGCGGCTGGACGGCGAGGTCGATGTCGGCGACGCCTTCGCCGATCGTCGCCGCCAGTTCGCGCTGCACGATGCCGACCAGCGCCTGCCCCGGCGTCAGCGAGCCGACGACCTCGGCGCCGAGCGCCTTGTCCTTCACGCGGGCGATGAAGTCGCGCACCACCGGCAGCGCGACGTCGGCCTCGAGCAGCGCCATGCGCACCTCGCGCAGCATCTCCTGCACGTTGTCTTCGGTGATGCGGGCCTGGCCGCGCATCGTCTTGACGAGCCGGCTCAGGCGTTCGGTGAGGGAGGAGGCCATGTTGGCGTGGCACGCGCTTCGGGTGCCGGGAACGCGTCAGTACACTGTGCGGATGATTCTATCGTTCGGCTCCGCGGCGCCCGTGCTGGCCGTGCCCAGCGCCGTCGCGCTGGCCGGTTACGTCGCCGCCGCGCTGCTCGACGAGCGCCGCGCGCAGGCGCTGCGCGGCGCGCTGATCGCCGCCTGGGTCGCGCAGGCGATCGCGATCGCGGTCGACGTGTTCGGCATCGGCAGCCCGACGCCGGGCGCGCGCTTCGGCTTCGCGCCGGCGCTGTCGGCGACGCTGTGGATGGTGCTCGCGGTGCACGCCGTCGAGAGCCGCTTCGTGCCGCTGCCCGGCGTGCGGCGCACGCTGGCGTTGCTCGGTGCGCTCGTCGTCGTCCTCGCGTGGTGGTTTCCGGGCGAGATGTGGGCGCACGGCGGCTCGCCGTGGGAGCCGCTGCACTGGGTGCTCGGCATCGTGTCGTACGGCCTGTTCGGCGCCGCGGTGCTGCATGCGGCGCTGCTCAACAACGCCGAGCGGCGCATGCGCTTGATGCACGCGCCAGGCAGCGCCGGCGCGATGAGCGAACCGAACGCGGCCGGTGCGTCCTCCGCTGCGATGGGGCTGCCGCTGCTGCGCCTCGAGCGGCTGACGTTTCGCTTCGTCTGGGCTGGCTTCATCGCGCTGTCGGCGACCCAGATCATCGGCTGGTGGTTCGCGAACCCCTGGCGCTGGGATCACAAGACGGTGTTCTCGATCCTCGGCTGGGTCGTCTTCGCCGGCCTGCTCGCCGGGCGCCACGCCTTCGGCTGGCGCGGCCGGCGCGCGACCCGCTGGCTCTACGCCGGCGCGGCGCTGCTGCTGCTGGCCTACGTCGGGTCGCGCTTCGTGCTCGAAGTGCTGCTCCATCGGTCGAGCTTCGCGTAGCGCGAGGCGCTCCATTCCCGACCGGCGCCGCAATGAAGTACCTCATCGTGCTGCTCGTGATCCTCGTCGTCGTCTGGCTCGCGCGCGCCGGCAGCCGGCGCGTGACGGGCGCGCGGCCGAAGCCGCCGCTGCCGCCGCGCGAGGACATGGTCGCCTGCAGCCAGTGCGGCCTGCACCTGCCGCGCAGCGAGGCGCTGCCCGGCCGCGGCGGCGTCTTCTGCAGCGAAGCACACCGCGCGGACTTCGAGCGCGCGCACCGATGACGGCATGAGATAGCGGATCGGCAAGCGATGACCCCGGCCTCTCCGCCGCCCGACGAGCGCCGCGTCGTCGACCGCCGCAGGCGCGAGCGCCGCTCGGCGCCGCGGCCGGCGCCGCAGGAGTCGTGGTTCGGCGCGCTCGATGAAGACGAGGCCTCGCAGCGGCGCGAGGCACAGGCGGCAGGCGGCGGCGAGTCGCGCTGGGACAGTGCGTTCGCGGCCGGTGACGGCGCGGCGACCGAGTCGCGCTTCCTGACGCGCCAGGCGCAGCGCATCGTCGATGCCGGGCAGACCGCGTTCGCGCGCGTCTACCGCGCCTTCCTCGCCGCGCGGGCCGCGATCGGCGCGATGCTGCTCGCGACGCTCGTCGTCGCCGAGGTCTTCGGCGCGCGGCCGAGCGTCGAGGTGATTGCGATCTGCCTCGGCTACGCGCTGCTTTCGATCGGCCTGTGGCTGCTGCCGTTCTCGCAGCCGCCGGCGGCGCCGGCAGCGCGGCTGCGCGCGCGGCAATGGCTGGCGACGATCGGCGTCGACATCGTCTGCTTCTCCGCGCTGCATGTGCTGGCGCCGGTCGCGGGGCTGAACTATGTCGCGCTGCTCGTGCTGCCGGCGCTGATGGCAGGCGTCGTCACGCCGCGGCGCCTCGCGCTCGCGACGTCGGCGGCGATCACCTTCGTGCTGCTCGGCGTCGCCTGGCTCAGGGTGCTTGGCGGCGGCGAGGCGACGGTGCTGATGACGCAGGCGGGCCTTGCCGGCAGCGGCATCTTCATCATCACCGTGCTCGCGAGCGAACTGGCGGGAAGGCTCGCCCGCGAGGAGGCGACGGCGCGCGGCAGCCTGGAGATTGCGCGCCAGCAGGCGCAGCTCAACCGGCTCGTGATCGAGGAGATGCAAGACGGCGTGCTCGTCGTCGACCGCAGCGGCCGGGTGCGCGCCGCGAATCCGGCGGCGTGCGCGCTGCTCGCTCCGAACGGGGCGAGTCTTGCGGCGCCGTTCGCGCTGCGCGGCGTCGGCGCCTGGTCGGCGCTCGTCGAGGCCGTCGATCGCGCCTTTTTCGAAGGCCTGTGGCCCGACGCAGGGCGCGACGTCACCGTCGAGTTCGAACCCGGCGTCTCGCGCACGCTGCGCACGCGGGTGCGCTTCACGCGCCGGCGCGACGCGCCGGGCAGCGAGGAGTTCTGCGTCCTCTTCATCGAGGATATGCGCAGCGTCCAGGCGCGCACGCTGCAGGAGAAGCTCGCCGCGATGGGGCGGGTGTCGGCCGCGATCGCGCACGAAATCCGCAACCCGCTGGCGGCGATCGCGCAGGCCAACGCGCTGCTCGCCGAGGATGCGCAGGGGGCCGAGCAGCGCCAACTGACCAGCATGGTCGCCGACAACGTGCAGCGCCTGAAGCGCATCGTCGACGACGTGATGGAGCTGACGCCGGGCGCGACCCACGCCGCGAGCGTCGTCGACGCCGGCGCCCAAGCGGCGGCGGTGTGCGCCGACTGGGCGCGCATGAACAACGTCAGCTTCGGTGCCGAAGGCGTGCTGCAGATCGAGCTTCCCGCCGAGCCGCTGCATGTGCTGTTCGACGCCGACCACTTGCGCCGCGTGCTCGTCAACCTGCTCGACAACGCACGCCGGCATGCGTCGGCGACGCCCGGCGCGATCCAGCTGCTGCTGCACGGCCGCGACGCCAACGTCGCGCTGCTGGCGGTGCTCAACGACGGGCCCCCGATCGCACCCGACGTCGAGCGCTACCTGTTCGAGCCGTTCTTCTCGACGCGCAGCCGCGGCACCGGGCTGGGCCTGTATATCTGCCGCGAACTGTGCGATCGCTACGGCGCGCGGATCGGCTTTCGTCTGCGCGGCGCGACTCGGCGCCATCGCAACGAGTTCTCGATCGCGATGCGCCGCCGCGCCTTGGCTACAGTTGCCGAGGCGGTGAACCCTTGAACCCCGCTGCACGACACCAGCCATGACGCCTGCATCGCCGTATCGCCTGCTCGTCATCGACGACGAGCCCGACCTGCGCACGCTCTACGAGCTGACGCTGCTGCGCGAGGGCTACGACATCGACACTGCTGGCAGCGTCGAGGAAGCGCTCGCCCGGCTCGACGGCCGAAGCTACAGCCTCGTGATCAGCGACATGCGGTTGCCCGACGGCACCGGGCTCGACGTGCTGCGCAGCATCGAAGAGGCTGGTCGCAGCGAGAAGGCGATCGTCATCACCGCCTACGGTTCGGCCGAGAACGCGGTCGAGGCGCTCAAGGCCGGCGCCTACGACTACCTGACGAAGCCGGTGGACCTCAAGCAGTTCCGCGCCGCCGTCGCGTC
>JBDHSE010000075.1:0-10552 GCA_039807955.1 Ideonella sp.
GATCGGCACAGATGAATCCGACCTCCGAACCGCGGCGCCGGCGCTGGATTCTCGCCGCGCTGATGATGACGATGATGCTCGCGGCGATGGACATCACGATCGTCTCGACGGCGATCCCGCAGATCGTCTCCGACCTCGGCGGCTTCGCGCTCTTCAGCTGGGTGTTCTCGATCTACCTGCTGGCGCAGACGGTGACGATCCCGGTCTACGGCAAGCTCGCCGACACCTTCGGCCGCAAGCCGGTGCTCGTCGCCGGCACGCTGATCTTCCTCGCTGGATCGGCCGCGTCGGCGCTGGCGTGGAACATGGTCGCGCTGATCGTCTTTCGCGGGCTGCAAGGCTTGGGTGCCGGTTCGATCATGGCGACCGTCAACACGCTCGCCGGAGACCTCTACACGCCGCGCGAGCGAGGGCGCGTCCAGGGCTGGCTGTCGAGCGTCTGGGGTGTGGCCGCGATCGTCGGCCCGACGCTCGGCGGCGCGTTCGCCGAGTACGCATCGTGGCGCTGGGTGTTCCTCATCAACCTGCCGATCGGCGCCGCCGCGCTGCTGCTGATCGCGCGCTTCGTGCACGAGACGCCGCCGCGCCGGCGCCACCGTATCGACTACGCCGGCGCCGGCCTCCTGCTGCTGGCCGGCGGCGCGCTGATCTTCGCGCTGCTGCAGGGCGGGCGGGCCTGGCCGTGGCTGTCGGTGCCAAGCCTGGCCGTGCTCGGGTTCGCGCTCGCGTGCGCGATAGCACTCGTCGTCGTCGAGCGCCGCGCGGCCGAGCCGATCCAGCCGCGCTGGCTGTGGCGCGACCCGGTGCTCGTCGGCACCAACCTGAGCATGATCGGCATGGGCCTCGTGATGATGGGGCCGAGCACCTACCTGCCGGTCTTCGGCCAGTCGGTCTACGGCCTGGGCGCGATCGCCGCCGGCTTCGTGCTCGCCAGCATGAGCATCGGCTGGCCGGTCGCGTCGGCGCTGTCGCCGGGGCTGTACCTGCGCTTCGGCTATCGCGACACGGCGCTCGCCGGCGCGGTGCTGATCCTCGCGGCGGCGATCGGCTTTCTGATGCTTGCGCCGGCGGCGCCGATCGGCTGGGTCGTGCTCGACCAGGTCGTGCTCGGCGCCGGCTTCGGGTTGCTGTCGACGCCGCTGCTCGTCGGCGTGCAATCGATCGTGACGTGGCAGGACCGCGGCGTCGTCACCGGCGCCAACATCTTCTCGCGCTATCTTGGCCAGAGCCTGGGCGCTGCGCTGTTCGGCGCGATCTTCAACGCCTCGATCGCGCAGTCGCTCGCCGCTGCGCCGGCCGCGCTGCGCAGCGGCCTGCCGCACGACATCAACGCCGTGATCGGCGACCTGCACCGCCAGGCGCTGCCGGCGGCGGCGGACGAATACCTGCGCCTGGCGATCCACGGCGCGACGCACCATGTCTACGTCGGCCTCGCGATCGTCGCGCTGTTGACGCTCGTCGTCGTCGTCTTCACGCCGCGGCACTTTCCGGTGAGCGCCGAGGCGGCGTCCGAGCCGCGAGCGAGCGCCGCGCGGCAACCCCCGGCGCCGCGGTCCTGATACCTTCGCCGGCGTCAGGGCTGCGTCTCGGCGCCGCCGCGCGGCACTATGATCGAACGCACTCCCGCACGACCCGCCGCGCGATCACCGCGCGATGCACCGCGTCCGCCGCATCATGTTCAAGCGCATAGACCACATCGAACTCGTCACCGCCGATCCGCAGCGCGCGGTTCGCTTCTACACCGAGGTTCTCGGCTTCAAGGTCCGCTCGCGCCACAGCGTCCCCGGCGGCCTCGAACTCGCCTACCTCGACCTCGGCGGGACGACGATCGAGCTGATGACGTGGACGCAGACGCAGCCGGCACCCGCCCCCGACACCGAGCATCTCGGCTACCGGATGATGGCGATCGAGGTCGACGACATGCAGGCCGCGCTCGACGCGCTGAAGGCCCAGGGCGTCGAATGCAGCTGGGGGCCGCTCGTTCGTCCGGCCTATGCCCGTGCCGAGATCCGCGACCCGGACGGCAACTCGATCGAATTGCGGCAATGGATAGCGCGCTGAAGCAGTCCGTGCGCAGTGCGCCGAGTCATTGGCAGGTTTCGAAAGGAGAAGTTCGATGGAACAACGTCTGAGCTACCAGCAGGCGTCGCCCGAAGCGTTCAAGGCGATGCTGCACACCGAGCAGCAGGTCCACAAGAGCGGCCTCGAGGAATCGCTGCTCGAGCTCGTGAAGTCGCGCGCGTCGCAGATCAACGGCTGCGCCTGGTGCCTCGACATGCACACCAAGGACGCACGCGCGCGCGGCGAGACCGAGCAGCGCCTGTATCTGCTGCCGGTCTGGCGCGAAGCGCACTGCTACACGGAGCGCGAGCGCGCTGCGCTCGCCTGGACCGAAGCGGTGACGCAGATCGCCACCACGCACGATGTGCCCGACGATGTCTATGCGCAGGCCCGGGCACAGTTCGACGAGAAGGCGCTCGTCGACCTGACGCTCGCGATCGTCGCGATCAACGGCTGGAACCGGATGAACGTGGCGTTTCGGACCAAGGTCGGCGACTACGTGAGCCCGCACGCGAAGGCGCGCTGAAGGGCGTTACGCAGGCGTTGCGGCGGCCGGCGGCGGCGCGCGGTGGCGTTCGCGCAGTTCGGTCTTGAGCACCTTGCCGATCGCGCTGCGCGGCAGGGCGTCGATGACGTGCAGCACGGCGATGCGCTGCGTCTTGCCAAGCCTGGCGTTGGCCCACTGGCGCAGGCTCTCGGCGTCGATCGCTTCCGCGCCGTCGCGCAGGACGACCCAGGCGACGGGCGTCTCGCCCCACTGCGTTGACGGCACGCCCGCGATGGCCGCCTCGGCGACCGCCGGGTGTTCGCGCAGGACAGCTTCGAGGTCGCTCGGGTAGATGTTGAAGCCGCCGCTGATGATCATGTCCTTGCGCCGGTCGAGCAGTGTGAGGAAGCCTTCGGCGTCGAAGCGGCCGACGTCGCCGGTGCGGATGTAGCGCCGGCCTTTGGCGTCGAACCATTCGGCTTCGGCCGTCCTCGCCGGCTGGCGGTGGTAGCCGGTCATCATCGCGCCGGAGCGGCCGACGACTTCGCCGGTCGCGCCGGGAGGCAGTTCGCGGCCTGCGTCGTCGATCAAGCGGATGTCGTGGCCCGGCAGCGGCTGGCCGACGGTGTGCAGCTTGTCGGGGTGTTCGTGCGCAAGCAGCGCGCAACTGCCGCCGCCTTCGGTCATGCCGTAGTACTCGACGAGGCCGCCGGGCCAGCGCGCGAGCACCTCGGCCTTCAGCGCCGCGGCAAACGGCGCGCTGGTGCAGAACTTCATGCGAAACGCGCCGAGGTCGAAGCTGCCGAAGCGCGGATGCGCGAGCAGCCGCTGGTACTGCACCGGCACGAGCATCGTGTGCGTCGCGCGCTGGCGCTCTGCGAGCTCGAGGTAGCGCAACGCGTCGAACTTGTCCATCAGCACGGCGCAGCCGCCCCAGGCCAGCGTCGGCAGGAAGGCGACGAGCGTCGTGTTCGAGTACAGCGGCGTCGCGACGAGCGTCACCGCGCCGGGCCCGTAGCCGAGCTTCGCGCCGCGCATCACGTGCGACCAGCGCATCGCGTGGGGCTGCACGATGCCCTTGGGCGAGCCGGTCGTTCCCGACGAATAGATGATGTTGAACGTCATCGCGGGCGCGATCTCGACGCGGCGCGGCCGGGCTCCGGCAGGCGCGATCCAGTCTTCGAAGGCCGTGCCCGCAACGCCATCGGTCAACGCGACGAATGCGGGCGAGCTGGCCTGCGTGCCGGGCAGCGCCGCGCCCTGCGCATCGACGAAGAGCAGCCGCGCGCCGCTGTCGCGCAGCATCGCGTCGAACGCGGCAGGAGAGGCCGTCGGCGGCAGCGGTGCGACGGCGATGCCGGCGCGCAGCGCGCCGAGGAAGACGACGGCGTAGCGCGCGCTGTTCGCGGCGCAGACGGCGACCGCTTCGCCGGGCTCGATGCCGTCGCGTTGCAGCGCCGCGGCGACACGGTCGATCAGCGCGTCGAACGCCGCGTAGTCGAGCGTGCCTGTCGCATCGATGATCGCGCTGGCGCGCGGCGCCGCACGGGCGTGCTCGGCGACGAGGTCCGCGATGGCTCGAAACGGCGGCTCGTCGGGTGCCGCTTCGACGGGCGAGGGTGGGGGTCGGCGCATCATCCGCCGACGATACACGGCGCGCCGCGATCGGCCGCGGCGCGCCGCACGCGAAGGAGGGTCAGACCTCGAGCGCCCGCTTGCACTCCGCGACCATGTCCGCCGCGCCCTTCGGGCCGAGCGACGAGTCGAGCATCGGATACATCATCTGCTCTTCCTTCATGTTGTGCTGCGTGAGGATCTCGTGCAGCGCGCCCGACGCCTCGAGGTAGCTCGCCGCGTTCTGCGCCGCCGCCGCTTCGCGCATCTGCGCGAACAGCGGCTGCATCTGGACGTGCTCGCTGCGCATCGTCTCGGTCGGGCCGCCGGTGGACATGCCCGAGCTTTCCTCGAAGGTCGGGAACAGCCGGTTCTCCTCGATCTCGATGTGGCGGGCGATGCGGGCGAGGAAGTCGCTCGACTCGCGCTGCAGCTTGGCCCAGTCGGCACTGCGGGCGGCGTCGGCGGCGCGCTCGAACGTCGCGTCGCAGATCGCGTGGTCCTTCATCATGTAGTCGTTAATCGATTCCATCGGAACTCCTGTCTGGTGGATGAGCGAAAGCACACCCGCGGCGCGTCGAGCGCCGCGGATCGGACCATCGGACCCGGCCGGCGGCCGTCCTGTGCGGGGCTGACCGGCGCCGGGCGTATCGCGCCGGCTACGAGTGCTCGGGTTCGGGCGCCAGCTGCACGGCGTGCGCGGCGGCCTGCGCGGCACGGTCGGCTTCGCTCAGGCGCGAGCCGTCGGCGTTGCGCGTCGCGGCCATCGCCGACCAGCGGCGCACGGCGGCCTTCTCGCCCTCGCCTTGCTGACCGGCGGTCGGCGGGATCGGCTTACCCTCGGCGTTGAGCTTCTCGACCCGGCGCAGCCCCATGAAGGCCGCACCGTAGGCGCCGTTCAACTGGCCGAGGCCGTTGGGCGCGACGTGGAACTTCTCGCCGAGCGTGTCTTCCAGCGCCTTGACCATCGCCTCGTTGCGCGTCATGCCGCCGGTGAGCATGAAGCCGGGCTGCAGGCCGACGCGGCGCATCAGCTGGATCGCGCGCCCGCCGAGCGAGACCATCGCGCCCATCATGATGTCCTCGGCCGGGATGCCGTTGGACAGATGGTTGATGACTTCCGATTCGGCGAACACCGCGCAGACGCTGCTGATCGCCTTCGGCGCCGTCGAGCGCAGCGCGTACGGGCCGATGTCGGCCGTCGTCAGGCCGAGGTAGCGCGCGGTCTTCTCGAGGAAGGCACCGGTGCCGGCCGCGCACTTGTCGTTGAGGCGGAACGCCGTGACGCGGCCCGCGCTGTCGACGCGGATCGCCTTGATGTCCTGGCCGCCGATGTCGAGGATGGTGCGGGTGTCGGGAAACAAATGCACCGCCGCCTGCGCGTGCGCCGTCAGCTCGGTGATCTGGGCGTGCCGAAACGGCACCGTGTAGCGGCCGTAGCCGGTCGCGGCGACGTAGTTCACGTCCTCGCGCTTCAAGCCGCTGTTCGCGAGCAGGTCCTCGAACACGCCCTCGGCGGCGATCGCGAGCTTGAAGCCGGTGCGGCGCACCGCGGTGCCGACGACCTCGCGCTTCGAGTTGAGCGCGATCGCCTTCGTATAGGTCGATCCGATGTCGATGCCAACCACGTTGACCATGTCGTTCTCCTAAGCGGGTTCGGCGACGGGCTGCGCCGCGGCCGGTTGCATTGCATGTTCCTTCGCCATCAACGCCGCGCCGAGCGCGCCGCAGAAGTGCGCGTCCGGGCTGACGTTGATCTTCATCTTCACGGCCTTCTCGAGCAGGTGGACGATCGCGATGTTGCGGCTCACGCCGCCGGTGAACGTGATCTCCTCGTGGATGCCGACGCGGCGCGCGAGCGCGACGCAGCGGCTCGTGATCGCCTGGTGCACGCCCATCAGCACGTCCTCGGGCAGGATGCCCTTGGCGAGGTGGCTGATGATCTCGGACTCGGCGAACACGGTGCAGGTCGTCGTGATGCGCACCGGGTTCTGCGACTTCATCGCCAGCGGTCCGAGGTCGCCGAGCGACATCTCGAGCGCGTACGACGCCGCGCCGAGGAAGCGGCCGGTGCCGGCGGCGCACTTGTCGTTCATCGTGAAGTCGGCCACCTGGCCGTCGGGCTTGACGGCGATCGCCTTCGTGTCCTGGCCGCCGATGTCGATCACGGTGCGGGTGTTCGGGAAGAGGGCCACCGCGCCCTTGGCGTGGCAGCTGATCTCGGTCACCTGCTCGTCGCCGAAGCTGACGTTGTAGCGGCCGTAGCCGGTGCCCGCGACGCGAACGACGTCCTCGCGGTTGATGCCGGCATCGGCGAGCGCTGCCTTGAAGGCGTCGTCCGCGACCGTGACCATGCTCGTTTCCATGTCGAGCAGGGCCCGGCCGACGACCTTGCCGGTCTCGTCGATGAGGATTGCCTTCGTCTGTGTCGACCCGACGTCGACGCCGCCAAAATACTTCATGGTTTGCTCCTTGTGGGTTAGGCGCCGGCTTGGGCGGTTGTCCTTGCCGCGGCATCGGTGTCCGGCTTGGGCGCGCCGGTGCGCTGGGCGAGCGATTCGAAGAACGCATCGACCCGGTTCTTGATCTGGGCGTCGGACCAGTAGCGCGGGTCGATCAGGTCGGACTCGATGTACAGGCTCGGGACATTGCGCTCCTTGGTCAGGAAGCCGCGCGTGTCGGCCATGCCCGACGAGACGAAGCGGCAGCTCTTGATGCCGTGGAAGACGATGCCGTCGACCTTGTAGTCGTCGAGCTGGGTACCGAGCCGCTCGTGGGCGAAGAACTGGTTGGACATGCCGCGCTGCGCGGCGAGCGCCGTCACCTCGGCCAGGCTCTTCAGCGGCCGTGCCGGGTCGTAGGCCATCTCGCCCGCGTCCATGCCGCCGGCGGCGAACGTCAGGTAGTCGGAGTAGGCGAAGACGCCGCCCCAGCTCTCGAAGAGTTCGATCAGCCGGCGCATCGAGACGTAGCACGGCGTGCCCGAGAACAGCAGCCGGAAGCGCTCGTCGGCGACGCGGCCTTCGCCGCGCGCGACCTTGGCGCGCAGGTGCGCCTCGAGGTTGCGCATGAACTCGACGCCTTCGGGCGTGCCGCGATAGACGTTCATGATGCCCATGTAGGTCAGGCCGTCGAGCATCGCGTTGAACGGCGCCGGCGAGTTGCGGTTGAGCTCCATCACGTTGTTCCAGTGGAAGACCATCTGGTTGACGCGCTCCTCGACCTCGGCCAGGCGGTCCGGGTCGAACTTCTTGCCGGTGATCTTCTCGCAGCGGTCGATCAGGTCGGTGAACTGCGCCTCGACCCACTCGGAATCGGACAGGTGCTGCGGGTCGCCGTGCTGCACCTTCCAGTTGCCGGCGCGCTGGCCGGGCAGGTCGAGCGTGAAGGTCGGCATCTTGAGCATGCGCTCCCAGATCTCGCCCCACTTGATGAAGGTGCTGCACATGTTGGACGTGATCGCGATGTCGGCCTTCGGGATCGTTCCGGCGGGGTGCTTCTGGTTGCGCAGGATGAGGCCGACGTCGGCCTTCACGTACGAGCAGACGTCGGGCGAATACCCGTAGTCCTCGGAGTCGCGCAGATACTCCTCCGAGACCTTGCGCACGCCCATCTGCAGCGAGTTGATCTCGGGGAAGACGAGCTCGAAGTCGAAGGTGCGGAGGATTTCGACCGCGTTGCCCATGACGAAGACGTTGGCGACGTTGCGGTTGCGCTCCTTGGCGTGCTCGAGGTTGTCGTACCAGGCCGAGATCAGCTTCTGGCCCTCGAGCCGGGGGTTGAAGTCGTCGGGCGAGACGGTGCTTGCCGCAGCGGTGTTGGTGGTGGCTGTGCTCATGGTTTGTCTCCGTTCAGGCGGTGGCGAACAGAAGCGATTCGGCGAAGGTTTCGAGCTGCATCGACATCTGTTCGAACGAGGTCATCTTCTCTTCGAATTCGAGGACGAGGTGCGGCGTGTGCGTCTCGTCCATGTGCTTGGACCAGGCGACCTGCTCGTCGAGCCCGGGCTCGCAGAACTTGGCGGCGGTGATGATCGCGGCGTCGGCGCGGCTCTTCTCGATCATCTCCATCAGGTAGCCTTCCTTCGTCTTGCGCTCGTCGTGCTGCACCGGGCTTGCGGCGCTGCGGTCGATGAAGCTGTCGGCGAGCGCCTTCATCGGGTCGCCCGTCTCGGGCACATCGTCGATCAGGTAGCGCAGGCCGATCAGCAGGTCGTCGTCGACGACGTAGCAGGTGTCGTCCATCGCCTCGAGCATCTCGATCGGCGGCTGCTCGCAAAAACCCCCGACGAAGACGACGCGCGGCTTGTCCTGCGGCGCGCGGTTGCGGGCATGGATCGCCTTCAGCGCATCGGCGAGCAGCTCGTTGTGCTGCTCGCAGGGCATGCGGGTGCGCGCGCGCAGCAGCAGGTACGACTCGGTGCAGCTGAGCTTCCACGGCTCGTCGCGCCGGATCGCGTACATCTCGCGCAGCAGCGCGCGGTTCTTGTTGTAGACGCGGATGCTGTTGGCGAGCGCGGCGTCGTCGGCCTTCTTGCCGCTCATCTTCTCGCACTCGGCGCGCAGGCGGTTGTACTCGGCGTAGACGTAGCGCGCCGCGCCCGGGCTGTTCGGGTTCTGCGGTGTGTACAGGATCTGCGAGTTCTGCTCGGGCAGGTTGCGCGCCCAGATGCCGGCCAGGTGCTTGGCGGCGTCGCAGATCGGGTGCGTGACGAAGCCGCTCAGGCCGTGCAGCGAGCCGTTGAGCCCCATCTCGGCCGTCGAGCGGCAGATCGAGCAGACGAACGAGCCCATGTGAGCGTCGGCGAGCTTCATGTCGAGCTTGTTGCCGCCGCCGAGGATGGCGACCGGCAGCAGCCCGGCGGCGTGCGCGATCTCCTCCGGGAAGTAGACCGGGAAATGCCCGACCAAGCTGCGGAAGCTGTCGGGCAGCTGCTTGGTCTCGGGCATCGGCAACTGGCGAACGCTGTTGCAGCGCTCGAAGATTTCGTCGAGCTGGGCCTCGATGCGATCCTGGGTCGGTTGGTTCACTGCGATCTCCTTGACTACCAATACTGGTATAGCGGTACCATAATACCGATATTGTGAAATTGCAATCCTGACATCGTCGAGAGTCGGTTAACTTTGCGTTGGATCAAACAGTACCGCTGTCGCGCCGGCGCGGGCGCCGCGTCCACCACATGTGGCGTTGGCGGCGCCTGCACTGTGCTTGTAGCTGAGTTGTCATGAAACGTCCACCCTCGGGCGCAAGCATCGGGCTCGTTCGCCGGCCCTTGCCGCCACCGCCCGCGCGGGCGATGGCACCGGCGACGTCGTGCCGTGGATCGAGTCGCTAGGATCGGGCGGTTCGAGTCAGACCTTTTCGCGATCGGGAGACACCACCATGCAGATATCGATGTACCAGGCGAGCGTGCCGCGGCTCGCCAACCTGCTTGTCAACCTGTCGGCCATCCTCGACAAGGCGCAGGCCGCCGTCGACGACGGCCTGATCGAGATGGCTACGCTGATGGACTACCGGCTCGCGCCCGACATGTACCCGTTCTCGAAGCAGGTGCAGATCGTCTGCGACAAGGCGCGCAGCGTCGTCGCGCGGCTGGCGCGAATGGAAGTGCCGTACTACGTCGACGACGAGAAGACGCTTGCCGAACTGAAGCTGCGCATCGCCCGCACGATCGAGTTCATCCGCAGCGTGCCGGCCGACCGCATCGATGGCACCGAGGACGACGAGATCGTGCTGCCGGTGACCGGCAAGGAGACGCGCTACAGCGGCCTGCAACTGCTGCTCGGCCACTCGATGCCCAACGCCTACTTCCACGCGACGACGGCCTACAACATCCTGCGCCAGATCGGCGTGCCGATCGGCAAGCGGGACTTCCTCGGCAACCCCTGAACGACGCGCGGCGACGCCGCGACCGCCGTCCGCTGCGCAGCACAGCGCGGCGGACCACAGGGCTATGGTTGGCCCACCGACGCAGGCGCCGCCGTCGATTCGAATCTATACTTCCAGAATTGCAGAAGAATAGATCAATCACCCATGCCACCGACCCTGACCGAAGCCGATGCGGTTGCAGCGCTCGCCGCACTGGCGCAGAACATGCGGCTGCGCGTCTTTCGCGCGCTGGTGGGTGCGGCGCCGCAGGGCATGACACCGGGCGTGCTGGCGGCCACGCTCGGCGTGCCGGCGACGACACTGTCGTTCCACTTGAAGGAGCTGCTGCGCGCCGGCCTCGTCACGCAGCAGCGCGACAGCCGCAACCTGATCTACCGCCCGGCGTTGCCGCGCATGAACGCCTTGCTCGACTATCTGACCGCGCACTGCTGCCACGGCGCCGCCTGTGCCGGCGGCAGCAGCACCGCCGCCGCCACCCGCCGCTGCTGAGGCGGCCTTCAC
>JBDHSE010000076.1:0-10494 GCA_039807955.1 Ideonella sp.
TGCACGTCGAGCACGACCTCGCCGTGCGCCGGCTTGGCGCTTTCGGGCAGGCGCGGCGCGTCGCCCCAGTCGCGCTTCCGTACCTGTTTAGGCAGGCGCTGCTCGACGAAGTCCCAGATGCCGTCGCGCGCGAACTTCAAGACGAGGACGAGCAGGATGCCGAAGACGATCACCTCGTAGTTGCCGCTCGCGCCGAGCAGCTTCGGAAGCCAGGCCTGCAACTGGTCCTCGAGCACTTTGACGAGGCCGGCGCCGATCAGCGCGCCCCAGACGTGGGCGACGCCGCCGATCACCGCCATGAACAGGTACTCGATGCTCATCTTGATGCCGAACGGCGACGGGTTGACCGAGCGCTGGAAATGCGCGAAGAGCCAGCCCGAGACGCTCGCCAGCAGCGCGGCGATCAGGAACACCTTGACCTTGTAGCCGAAGGTGTCGACGCCCATCGCCTCGGCCATCGTCACGCCGCCCTTCAACGCGCGGATCGCGCGCCCGGTGCGCGAATCGAGCAGGTGCGTGACGCCGATCGCGGCGAGCACGACGATCACCCACAGCAGGTAGTAGAAGTGGCGCCCGGTGGCGAGCTCGACGTTGAAGAAGTGGATCGCCGGCACGCCCATCAGGCCGTCGTACTTGCCGAGCGTCTCCATGTTGCCGAGCAGGTAGTACAGGCTCAGGCCCCAGGCGATCGTCGCCAGCGGCAGGTAGTGGCCCGACATGCGCAGCGTGACCCAGCCGACGACGAGCGCGAAGACGGCCGTCACGGCGAGCCCGGCGAAGACCGTGAGCCACGGCGAGACGGCGTAGGTGAGCGTCAGGTAGGCGGCGGTATAGGCGCCGAGGCCGACGAAAGCCGCCTGGCCGAACGAGGTCAGCCCGGCGATGCCGGTGAGCAGCACGAGGCCGAGCACGACAAGCGTGTACAGGCCGATGTAGTTGAGCTGCGTGATCCAGAACTCGGGCACCGGCAAGAGCGGCACGATCGCGAGCAGGACGACGAAGGCGATCAGGAACTTGAGTCGCATCGGTTCAGACTCCGGGGGTCGCGGTGCGGCGTGCGGGCAGGGCGGCAGGAGCGCGTGGCGCGGTCATCGTCACTCCTCCTCGTCGTCGTGGACGTGCTGGAACGACCGCCACAGCAGCACCGGCAGGATCATCGTGAAGACGATCACCTCCTTGAACGCGCTCGCCCAGAACGAGCTGAACGACTCGATGACGCCGACCATCAGCGCGCCGACCGCCGTCATCGGGTAGCTCGCGAGGCCGCCGAAGATCGCGGCGACGAAGCCCTTGAGGCCGATCAGGAAGCCGGAGTCGTAGCCGAGCGTCGTCGACGGCCCGATCAACAGGCCCGAGAGCGCGCCGATGAACGCCGCCAGCGCGAAGCTCTGGGTGCCGGCGCTCTCCGACGAGATGCCCATCAGCCGCGCGCCGAGCCGGTTGACCGCCGTCGCGCGCAGCGCCTTGCCGCGCAGCGTGTGGTCGAAGAAGAGCTTCAGGCCGAGGATCAGCGCGATCGAGACGGCGAAGATGATGATCGTCTGGCCGGCGAGCGAGAGCGCCCCGAGGTTGAAGCGCGCCTCCCAGAAGCTCGGGATGCTGAAACCCTCGGCGCCGAACATCACGAGGCCGAGGCCGGTGAGCGCGAAGTGCACGCCGACGGCGACGATCAGCAGCACGAGCACCGTCGCATCGGCCAGCGAGCGAAACGCGAGACGGTAGACGAGCGGCCCCATCGGCGTCACGATCGCGAGCGCGAGCACGCTCTGGAAGACGAGGTTGAACTGGCGCGGCGCGGCCCACCAGGCGATCGCCGAGACGACGACCGGAACGCCGAGCGTGCGCGCGGCGCCGCGCACGAGGATGGCTGCCGGCCGGCGCGCGCGCGCGCCCTCGACGGCGTCGAGCAGCGCCGCGAGCAGCGCCATCGCCAGCAGCAGCCAGACGGTGCCGGGCAGGCGGCCGAGCTGCAGCATCGCCAGGGTCAGCGCGCCGTAGGCGACGAACTCGCCCTGCGGGATGAAGATGACGCGCGTGACGGCGAAGACGAGGACGAGCGCGAGCCCCATCAGCGCGTAGATCGCGCCGTTGGTCGCGCCGTCGAGGAGGAGGATGCTGGCGATCGAGAAGTCCATGGCGCGATCTCAGTGGCGCCCGGCCACCCGAAGCCACCGCGCGCCCGACGGGTCACGAAGCGGCCCCTGAAGGGTCCTGGGGGCAGCGGGCGCAAGCGAGCTTGGGGGTCTCATGGCAGTCGTTCCGCTGCGGCGGGTACGTGCCACGGCGCATGAAACGGTGTTGTGGGCGGTGCGGAGCGCTGAAGGCGACAGGCTGGCAGGGCTGCTGACCCTCACCCCGACCCTCTCCCGCGCGCGGGAGAGGGGGCAGGCCAACCCCCTCTCCCCTCGGGGAGGGGGCCGGGGTGAGGGGCGTTGCCACACGGACAGACGCCGAATGAGCGGTTCGACCGGAAGTTTCATTTCAAGTGCAAAGTTCGCGGATGTCGTCGGGCACGCCGATGGCGCGCAGCCGGTCCGGGTTGTCGGCGTCGCGCTTGACGAAGGCGCGGATCTCGCGGCCTTCGCAGACGAGTTCGGCGCCGCCGCCGTCGGCGGCGTGGCGCGTCACGCGGTGCATCTGCACGAAGACCTTGGCGCGCCATTCCTCGATCCAGGTCGTGATGAGGATCGTCTGGCCGTAGGTCACGGCCTTCGAGAAACGGGTGTGGATCTCGAGCAGCGGCGTGCCGACGATGCCGCGCGTCTTCACCAGCTCGCGCCACGGCGGCACGCCGCACTGCATGAAGAACGACAACGACGCCGCGTCCATCCAGCGCGAGAAGTTGGGGTAGAAGACGATGCCGGCCGGGTCGCAGTCGCCGAACTGGATGTTCACCTCGTGTTGTGTCGTGCGGTGCGCCATCGCTGTCAGCTCCTCGGCAGCAGCACGGCCGGATCGGCCGCCGCGTAGAGCGCATCGACGAGCGCCGCCCGGTGGGCGAGCACGGCGCGCTGGTTGATCGACCCCTTGTCGGTGATCTCGCCGCGGTCGATGTCGGGCGGCTCGACGAGCACCAGCGCGCGCGCGACGCGCGTCGCGCTGCCGGTGCCGGCGGCGTACAGGCGATCGACGAGCGCCTGGAAGAAGGCACGCACTTTCGGCGCGGCGAGCACCTCGGCCGCCGTTGCATCGTCCGGCAGCGCGGCGAGCGCGCGGCAGTTGTCGATGCGCGGCAGGATCAGCAGGCCGACGTCGTCGCGGTTCAGGCCGGTGACGACGGCGTCCTGCACGCAGGGGTCGCCGGCGGCGACGACGCGCGCGCGCAGCGGGCCGACCGAGACGAAGGTGCCGGTCGAGAGCTTGAAGTCCTCGGCGATGCGGCCGTCGAACAGCAGCCCCTGCGACGGCTCCGCCGGGTCGACGAACCTGACCGCGTCGCCGCTGCAATACCAGCCCTCGGCGTCGAAGTGCTCGGCCGTCAGCTCCGGCGCGCGCCAGTAGCCGGGCGTGACGTTCGGGCCGCGGTAGCGCAGCTCGAACTTGTCGCCGGCCGGTGCAAGCTCGAGTTCGACGCCCGGCGCCGGCAGGCCGACGACGCCGGCGCCGGCGAGCGGCCCGTTGGCGCAGATCGCGAACGGCGAGGTCTCGGTCATGCCGAGGCCGGCGAACATGCGGATGCGCTCGCCGCACTCGCGTTCGGCGATGCGGTCGATGCGGTCCCACACCGGCTGCGACAGCCCGGCGCCGGCGAAGAACATCATCCGCACCCGCGAGAAGAAGCGCTCGCGCAGCGCGGTGTCGGTCTCGAGCGCGCGGGCGATCTCCTCGTAGCCCTTGGGCACGTTGAAGTAGATCGTCGGCGCGATCTCGCGCAGGTTGCGCAGCGTCTCGCCGACTGCCGCCGGTGACGGCTTGCCGTCGTCGATGTAGAGCGTGCCGCCGTTGTAGAGCGTGAGGCCGACGTTGTGGTTGCCGCCGAAGGTGTGGTTCCAAGGCAGCCAGTCGACGAGCACTGGCGGCTCGTCGGCGAGCCCCGGAAAGCACTGCAGGATCTGCTGCTGGTTCGCGCACAGCATGCGCTGGGTGTTGATCACGCCCTTGGGCAGCCGGGTCGATCCCGAGGTGAAGAGGAACTTGACGATTGTGTCGGGCCCGACATGATCGTGCGCCGCATCGACCCCGGTGCCGGGCACGGTGGCGAGCAGCGCATCGAACGCGGTCGTCGCCCGATCGTCGAGTTGTCCTTCGGCGAGCACGACCTCGGTGCCGGCATCGACAGTCGCCGCGATCGCGCCCGCGTAGGCGGCGGACGAGCCGAACACCAGCCCCGGCGTCAGCACGCCTGCGATGTGGCGCAGCTTGCCGTGATCCTTCGACAGCAGCGAATAGGCCGGCGAGATCGGCGCGTACGGCACGCCCGCGAGCATCGCGCCGAGCGCGAGCTGCAAGTGTTCGAGATCGTTGCCGGAAAGGATCGCGACCGGCCGCTCGGCCGACAGCCCGCGCTCGATCAGCGCCTGCGCGATCGAGCGCGCGCTGGCGAGCGCCTGGCAGTAGCTCAGGCGGCGCCAGTCGCCGCCGCCCACGCGGCGGGCGGCGAAGGTCCGATCCGGCGCGACCGCGGCCCAGTGCAGCAGGCGATCGGTCAGCCGCGCGGGATAGAGCGCGAGCGCCTCGGTCGAGGTGACGATCACCGCGCCGCCGGCGCGCCGCTCGACCTTCGCCGCCAGCGAACCGCCGACGCGTACCGCGCGGTAGCGCGGAACAGCCGCCGCGGGCGCGGTCACGGGCGCGACGCCCTGCGGCAGACGCCGCGATGCACCGCGGCAGCCGGCACCGGCCGCGCGCTTCGTGGCGGCTCGGATGGTCGGGATGGCGCGGGGGTCATGGAAGCGGCAGCGGTGAATTAGTTAGTATTCTTAAGTTAATGGATCGGCTCCGACATGGGGTTTCCACGGAGTAGCGTCGTTCGAACACTGATGCAGGTCAAGTAGACTGTTGGAGACCGAAGCTTCTCTGTGTAAGCCCGGATGGTCAGCCCTTGCCAGCGGCCTAGGATGCCGGCAGCGTCACGGCCCGCGTCGCGAAGGGTCCCGCCTTCGGCCGGACCCGCCGCGGTCCGGTCCCCTGTTCATTGCAACCCCGATCATGAGGAGAAACGCATGTCCCGATCGCACCGCCACACACTGCTTGCCGCCGCCGCGCTCTGTGCCACCGCCGTCGCCGCGCAGGCGCAGGACAAGGGACCGATCAAGATCGGCTTGATGCTGCCCGCGACCGGCACCTACGCCGCGCTCGGCACCGCGATCGAGAACGGCTTCAAGCTCTACGTGCAGGAACACGGCGGCAAGATCGGCGGGCGCTCGATCGAGTACTTCAAGGTCGACGACGAGAGCGACCCGTCGAAGGCGACCGAGAACGTCAACAAGCTGATCAAGCGCGACAACGTCGACGTGCTGATCGGCACCGTCCACTCCGGCGTCGCGCTCGCGATGGCGAAGGCGGCGAAGGACAGCAACACGCTCTACATCGACCCGAACGCCGGCGCCGACGCCATCACCGGGCCGATGTGCGCGCCCAACATCGTTCGCAGCAGCTTCTCGAACTGGCAGCCCGGCTACGCGATGGGCGTCGCCGCGGCGAAGAAAGGCTACAAGACGGCGATGACGATCACCTGGAACTACGCCGCCGGGGCCGAGTCGGTGAAGGGCTTCACCGACGGCTTCGAGAAGGGCGGCGGCAAGGTCTTGAAGGAGCTGAAGCTGCCGTTCCCGAACGTCGAGTTCCAGGCGCTGCTGACCGAAATCGCATCGCAGAAGCCGGATGTCGCCTACGCCTTCTTCGCCGGCGGCGGCGCCGTCAAGTTCGTCAAGGATTACGCCGCCGCGGGCTTGAGGAAGACGGTGCCTTTGGTGGGCGCGGGATTCCTGACCGACGGCACGCTCGAGGCGCAGGGCGAATCGGCGCAGGGACTGCTCACCGCGCTGCACTACGCCGACAACCTCGACATCCCGCGCAACAACAGCTTCCGCAAGGCGTACGCGATCGCGTACAAGCTCAACCCCGACGTCTACGCGGTGCAAGGCTACGACGCGGCGCAGATCCTGAACGCCGGCCTCGCCGCGGCCAAGGGCGACCTTGCCAAGCGCGACGTGATCACGACGGCGATGCGCAAGGTCGTCGTCGACAGCCCGCGCGGCAAGTTCACGCTCTCGGCGGCAGGCAATCCGATCCAGGACCTGTACCTGCGCGAAGTCAGGGGCCTGGAGAACGACAAGATCGACGTCGCCGTCAAGGCGCTGGCCGACCCGGCGCGCGGCTGCAACCTGAAGTAGGCGCGGCGCGCTGGCGCATGTCGGGCGCACCGCGCGCCCGGGCGCGAATCGCGGGCGCGCCGCCCGAACGCACCGCAACCCTTGCCTTCGCCGCGGTGCGCAGACGCCAGTGCGCGCCGCGCAGCGCGGCGATCGTGATGCCTCGGGCGCGAGCGCGCTGGCGCCTGGAGCGCACCCGCATCGCCCACCATCCACCTGCTACAGTCGGCCCGGCTACGACAGGTCAACGATGAGGACATAGCGCCTGCCCCGCACCGCATGGATTTCGCCACCTTCCTCGTCCAGTGCCTGAACGCGATTCAGTACGGCCTGCTGCTGTTTCTCGTCGCTTCCGGGCTGACGCTGATCTTCGGCATCATGGGCGTGATCAACCTCGCCCACGGCAGCTTCTACATGCTGGGCGCGTATCTCGCGTTCAGCCTCGCGCCGTACTTCGGCCAGCAGTTCCTGCTGATGCTCGCGACGGGCGTGGTGCTGTCGGCGCTGTTCGGCTTCGTCCTCGAGTGGGTGTTCTTCAGCTACCTCTACCAGCGCGACCACCTGCAGCAGGTCTTGATGACGTACGCGCTGATCCTCGTCTTCGAGGAGATGCGCAGCCTGCTCGTCGACAACGACGTGCACGGCGTGCAGGCGCCGCAATGGCTGACCGGCAGCTTCGCGCTCGGCGAGTTGATGTCGTACCCTTGGTACCGCGTGTTCGCGTCGGTCGCCTGCATCGTCGTCGCGATCGGGCTCTACTGGGTCGTCAACCGCACCCGTCTCGGGATGATGATCCGGGCCGGCGCGAGCAATCGCGACATGGTGCGCGGCCTCGGCATCGACATCAAGCTGCTGTACCGCGTCGTCTTCGCCGGCGGCGTCGCGCTCGCCGCGCTCGCCGGCATGATCGCGGCGCCGCTGTCGTCGGTCTATCCGGGCATGGGCAGTAGCGTCCTCATCATCTGCTTCGTCGTCGTCGTCATCGGCGGCATCGGCTCGATCAGCGGCGCGCTCGTCGCCTCGCTGCTGGTCGGCTTCGTCGATACCTTCGGCAAGGTGTTCTTCGCCGAGTACAGCGGCATCGGCGTCTACCTGCTGATGGCGATCGTCCTCATCTGGCGCCCCGAGGGGCTGATGCGCCGTGGCTACTGAGCAGGCGCACGCGCCGACCGCCGCGCCGCGGGCGTGGATCGTGCCGGTCGCCGCGGCGGCGATCCTGCTCGCGCTGCCGCTCGTGCTGACGCCGTACACGCACGACCTCGTCGTCAAGATCGCGATCTACGCGATCTTCGCGCTGAGTCTCGAGCTGATCGTCGGCATGACCGGCCTCGTCAGCCTCGGGCACGCGGCCTTCCTCGGCATCGGTGCCTACATCACCGTGCTCGGCACCGGCGACGGCGGCGCGCAGTCGATTGCCTGGCTGCTGCCGGCGGCGGTCGCGGCGGCGGCTGCCTACGCGCTCTTCGTCGGTGCCTTGAGCCTGCGCACCAAGGGCATCTACTTCATCATGGTCACGCTCGCCTTCGCGCAGATGGCGTTCTTCGTGTTCCACGACACCGGCGTCGGCGGCGGCAGCGACGGCATCTTCCTCTATGCCAAGCCGGTTCTCGAGATCGGCGGGCGCACGCTGCTCGACCTCGGCGACACGCACCAGTACTACTACACCGTCGCCGTCTCGTTGATCCTGACCTATGCCCTGCTCGCCGTGATCGGGCGTTCGCGCCTGGGCCACGCGCTGACCGGCATCCGCGTCAACGAGCAGCGCATGCGCGCCGTCGGTTTCAAGACCTACCCGTACAAGCTCGCCGCGTTCGTCCTCGCCGGTGCGCTCGCCGGGCTCGCCGGGTTCCTGCTCGCGGTGAAGGACGGCGCGGTGAACCCGGAACTGCTGTCGTGGCACGAATCGGGCGCGGTGCTGCTGATGATCATCCTCGGCGGCATCGGCAGCCTGCGCGGCGCGGTGCTCGGCGCGGCGGCGTTCACGCTGCTGCGCGAGTTCTTCCAGTCCCCGGCGCTGCTTGGCGGCCTGGCCGAGCACTGGCAGCTCACGCTCGGCCTCACGATCATCGCCTTCGTCGCCTGGCTGCCCAAGGGCCTGATCGGGCTCGCGCGGCAACTGAGGCCGGCCGCGGCCCGATCCGGCGCTCGCCATGGCTGAGCCGCTGCTGCACGCCGCTTCGCTGACGCGCCGCTTCGGCGGGCTGACAGCCGTCGGCAACGTCTCGCTCGCGCTGCACCCGGGCGAACTGCACGCCGTGATCGGCACCAACGGCGCCGGAAAGTCGACCCTCATCAACATGCTGTCGGGCGAACTGGCGGCCACCGGCGGGCGCATCACGCTCGCCGGCCTCGACATCACCGCCTGGTCGCAGCCGCGGCGCGCGCGCGCCGGCATCGGCCGCAGCTACCAGCGCACGACGATCTTTCCGCCGCTCACGGTCTTCGAGAACACGCGGCTTTGCGCGCAGGCGGCGCTGCAGCGGCCGCTGCGGATCTGGGAGGCGGCGGCGCACTGCGAGCAAAGCTGCGGTATCGCCGAGCGCGCGCTGGCCGAAGCCGGGCTCACCGAGGTCGCCTCGCACACCGCCGGCGCGCTCAGCCACGGCCAGCAGCGCCAGCTCGAGATCGCGATGTGCCTGGCGACGGCGCCGCGCGTGCTGCTGCTCGACGAGCCGCTGGCCGGCATGGGCGCCGAGGAGACCGAGCGCATGCTCGCGTTGCTGCAGGACTTGAAGCGCGAACATGCGGTGCTGCTCGTCGAGCACGACATGGACGCCGTGTTCCGCGTCGCCGACATGATCACCGTGATGGTCAACGGCGAAGTCATCGCAAGCGACGTGCCCGACGTGATCCGCACCCATCCCGAAGTGCTCGTCGCCTACCTGGGCGAGGACCATGGCTGACGCCGCCGCCGAGCCGCTGCTCGCCGCCAGCGACATCCACGCCTACTACGGCGAGAGCCACGTGCTGCGCGGCGTCGACCTGAAGATTCCGGCGCACGCCGCGGTCGGCCTGCTCGGCCGCAACGGCATGGGCAAGACGACGCTGATCCGCACCCTGATGGGCTACCTCGCCGATGCGGCGGGCAAGGTGCAGTGGCAGGGCCGCGAGATCGCGCGCCCGACGCCGGAGCGCATGGCGCGCCTCGGGATCGGCTACGTGCCCGAGGGGCGCGGCGTGTTCCCGAACCTGTCGGTGCGCGAGAACCTGATCATGTCCGCCCGCGCCGGCACCGACGGCCGCCGCGAATGGACCTTCGAGCGCGTGATGGAGACCTTCCCGCGCCTCGCCGAACGTCTGTCGCACGGCGGCCAGCAGCTCTCGGGCGGCGAGCAGCAGATGCTGTCGATCGGCCGCGCGCTGATGACGAACCCGAGCCTCGTCATCCTCGACGAAGCGACCGAGGGCCTGGCGCCGCTGATCGTCGCCGAGATCTGGCGCGTCATCGGCGACATCCGCGCCAGCGGCATCAGCACGCTGATCGTCGATCGCAACTACCGCGCCGTGCTCGCCAACACCGACCTCGCGGTGGTGATGGAAAAGGGGCTCATCGTGCTCGCCGGCAAATCGGCCGACCTTCTGGCGCGGCCCGAGGAACTCGCTCCGCTGCTCGGTGTCTGAACCGGCGGACCCCGCCGCCGCGCAGTGCGAAAATGGGCGGCCGACCTGAAAGCCGCCCATGATTCTCGAGATCGCCGACATCCGCATCACGCCCGGCAGGAACGCCGAGTTCGAGGCCGCGCTGCGCGAAGGCGCCGAGACGGTGATCGCCAAGGCCAGGGGTTGCCGCGGCTACAAGGTCAACCGCGGCGTCGAATCGCCCGACCGCTATGTGCTGATGGTGTACTGGGAGACGCTCGAGGACCACACCGTGGGCTTTCGCCAGGGCCCGCTCTTCGGCCAATGGCGCGCCTTCGTCGGCCCCTTCTTCGCCGCGCCGCCGGCGGTCGAGCACTTCGAGCTGGTCGCGAAGGCGGACTGACGCCGGCACGGCCGCCCGCGCGCGAGGACGCCGATCGGCGAAGGCAGGGAACCGGCTGCGACCGGTGTTTGTTGCAAACTACGCGTTGCCGTCCGAAACCTGATTCTCCATGCGCAAAGCAATCCTCTGGGGACTCGTCGTCGTGCTGGGCGCGGGTGTTGCGCTCGGCGTCTGGCGGTCCCAGTCCGGCAACGGCGC
>JBDHSE010000077.1:0-10337 GCA_039807955.1 Ideonella sp.
CTCGGCGTGCCGCTGCTGGCTGGCGACGCGACGACGCAGCTTGGCCACGCGATCGCGGCACGCGGCCGCTGCCTAGTGATCCTCGACAACTTCGAACAGGTGACGGCTCACGCCGCAGCGACCCTCGGCCGCTGGCTCGATCTGGCGGCCGAGGCGAGCTTCGTCGCCACCAGTCGCGAGCGGCTGCAGTTGGCGGGCGAAGAAGTCTTCGGCGTCGAGCCCCTGGCGCTCGCCGACGAGGCGATCGCGCTGTTCGCCGCGCGCGCCCGGGCGCAGCGTCCCGGCTTCGAGATCGCGCCCGCCGAACGAGACGCGGTGGCCGAGATCGTGCGCCTGCTCGACGGGCTGCCGCTGGCGATCGAACTGGCCGCGGCGCGCGTGCGCGTGCTGTCGCCGCGCCAGATCGTCGCCCGGCTGCAGGACCGCTTCGCGCTGCTCGCGGGCGCGCGCGGCGCGGCGGCGCGCCAGGCAACGCTCGAGGCGGCGATCGACTGGTCGTGGGAACTGCTTGCGCCGTGGGAGCAGGCGGCGCTGGCGCAGTGTTCGGTTTTCCAGGGCGGCTTCACGCTCGACGTGGCCGAGCAGGTGCTCGACCTGTCGGCTTGGCCCGAGGCGCCACCGGTCATCGACGCGGTGCAGGCGCTGCTCGACAAGAGCCTGCTGCGCCACTGGTCGGCGGCAGGAACGCTGCGGCAGGACTTTGCCGAACCGTACTTCGGGATGTACTTCAGCATCCATGAGTACGCTGCGGCGCGGCTCGCGGCCGCCGGTCCGGCCGCGACGCTCGCCGTGCAGCAGCGTCACGGCCGGCAGTACGCGCTGCGCGGCAGCACCGAAGCACTCGACGCGCTCGCCGATCACGGCGACACCGAACGTCTGCAGCTGCTCGCCGTCGAGCTCGACAACCTCGTCGTCGCCTGCCGGCGCGCGATTCAGCGTCGCGACGCCGCGATCGCGCTGGCGACGCTGCGCGCGGCGTGGGCGGTGCTCGATCGGCAAGGGCCGTACGCGCTCGCCTTCGACCTTGCCACGCAGGTCCAGGCCCTGCCGCTGCCCGGCCCGGCGCATGCGGCGCGCGCTTGCCTGATCCGCGCGCTGGCGGCGCGTCGCTCGGGCCGGTCGGCCGAGGCGGGTCCGCTCGTCGCCGAGGCGCTCGCGCTCGCGCGCGCCGCCGGCGACGGCAGCAGCGAAGGCCTCGCACTCGTGCAACTCGGCCTGTTGCACGGCGCGGCGGGCGAGGCCGACGAAGCGCGGGCCTGCTTCGAGCGGGCGATCGAATTGCAGCGCGCCGCCGGCGAATCGCGCCTGGAGGCATCGGCGCGCGGCAACCTCGCCAACCAGCTTGCCGACGAAGGCGAACTCGACGCCGCCGCGCGCATGCTCGAAGCGGTGATCGCACTGCATCGCGCGCACGGCGATCGCCGCCCCGAAGCGAGCACCTTGTGCAACCTGGGCATCCTGCATCACGAGCGCGGCGCACTCGTCGAGGCATGCAGCCACTACGAGGCGTCGCTGGCCTTGCATCGCGAACTCGGCAACCGCATCGGCGAAGGCGTCCTGCTGGGCAACCTGGCGACGCTGCACGACGACCAGGGTCGTCCCGACGAGGCGCGCGCCTGCTACGAGGCGGCGCTCGTCATCCATCGCGACTGCGGCGACCGTCCGGCCGAAGCGCTGACGCTTGGCAACCTGATCGGCCACTGCGTCGAACAGGACCGGATGGACGAAGCGCTCGCGTTGCAGCAGCTTGCACTGCCGATCGAGCGCGAGTGCGGCAACCGGCGCCAGATCGGCAGGTCGACCGCCAGGCTCGGCTGGCTGCAGGGACTGCAGGGCAAGCTTGCCGAAGCCGAGGCGAATCTGCGCGGCGCGATCGCGATTCATCGCGAAACGCGCAATCGCCACGACGAGGGCGTCGTGCACGGTCAGCTCGGCGAGGTGCTGACGCGCCAGGGCCGGTACAACGAAGCGCGCGCTGCGTTCGACGCCGGCGAAGCATTGCTTGGCGAACTCGGCGCCAATCTTTCGCTTGCCAGGCTGTTGTGCCAACGCGGGCAACATGAGCTGGAAGGCGGAGACCGCGCAGCGGCAAGCTCGACGCTGGCGCGCGCGCAAGAGATGGCAACCGCAGTCGGCGCGAGCGACAGCTCCGATCTCGGCCGCTCGCTCGTCGGACTGCGCACCGCGCTGGGCTGAGGCCCTGACCAGGGTTGCGATGCCTGTGGCGTCGGTGCGCCGGCCGCGAGCCGGTGTTGTATCGGTTGCGCGACATTGGCTTGACCTCGACGGTCTCGCCACTAAACTGGCCGGCGTTTTGTGCCGCAAGTGCCATATCCGCCGCACCGCCGATGAAGCCATCTCTTTCCCGCCGATCGTTCGTCGTCCGCACCTGCGCGTCGAGCGCATCGGTCGCTGCACTTGCCGCGCTGCCGCGCTTCGCGCGGGCGTCGGTTTCGACGCCGCGCGCGCTGCGGTTCGACCATCTGCACACCGGCGAGCGGCTGAACGTCGAGTATTTCAACGCCGGAGCCTACGTGCCGGATGCGCTCGTCGCCGTCGATCATCTGCTGCGCGACTTTCGCACCGAGGATGTCGGCCACATCGACCCTGCGCTGCTCGACCTGCTCTACCGATTGACGCTTGCGACCGGCACCGCGAAGCCGTTTCAGATCATCTCCGGCTACCGGTCGCCGGCGACGAACGCGATGCTGCACGCGCGCAGTTCGGGCGTCGCGACGCGCAGCCTGCACATGACGGGGCAGGCGATCGACATCCGGCTCGCCGATGTGTCATTGACCGCGTTGCGCAGCGCGTCGCTCGCGTTGCAGGCCGGCGGCGTCGGCTACTATCCGAAGTCGAACTTTGTGCACGTCGACACCGGCCGCGTTCGCGCCTGGTAGTCAACCTTCGCGCAGCGCCGCGAGCGCGCGCACGAGCTTTGCGTCGTGGCCGTAGATGTCGGCCGCGAAGTGCAGCCGCCCGTCCTCGGGCGAGACCATCGCGGTGACGTAGTACAGCAGCACCGGCACCGGCCGCTTCAGGTCGACGCGCTGGCTCGCTTTGCCGTCCATCGCTGCGGCGATGCGCTCGCGCGTCCACTGCGGCTGATCGTCGAGCACCCACGCCGCGAGGCCGACCGGATCGGCGACGCGCACGCAGCCGTGGCTGAAGTCGCGCCGGCTGCGCGCGAAGAGCGCCTTGGCCGGCGTGCTGTGCAGGTAGATGTCGTCGTCGTTCGGGAAGATGAACTTGACGAGGCCGAGCGAGTTGGCCGGCCCCGGGCGCTGGCGCACGCGCGCACTGCCGTCGCGCAAGAGCGCGATGCTCTCGGGCGTCGGCGCCAGCACGCGCGCGGCGTCGCTTTGGCCCTGCACGATCTCCATGTCGTTCTTCGCGAGGTAGCCCGGGTCGCGCGCGATCGCCGGCAGCGTCTCGTTGCGCGTGATCGAGCGCGGCACGTTCCAGTACGGCCGAAAGACGAGGTAGCGCATTTCGTTGGAGAACACCGGCGTCTGGTTGCGCAGCGCGCGGCCGACGATCACGTCCATCGCGAGCGCGGGCTTGTTCTCGGCGGCGTCGTCGTTCCAGGCCCAGAGCCGGAACATCGGGATGTTGATCGCGACGAGACGCCGCCCGTCGGGATGCGGCAGCCAGCGCAGCCGCTCGAGCGCGAGTTCGAGTTGCACGACGCGATCGGCGGCCGGCACGTTCAGCGCGGCGAGCGTGCCCTTGCCGAGCACGCCGTCGGCGGCGAGCCCGTGGCGCGCCTGGAAGCGCGCGACGCCCGCGGCGAGCGCTGCGTCGTAGCGCGTCGCCGCGTCGGCCGTGCCGCCCTGCAGGTCGCCGAGCAGGACGAGCCGCGCGCGCAAACCAGCGCTGTCGGCGTAGGCGTCGCCGGCACGGAGCGACGCCTTCGGCACGCCGAGGTTCGCCGCCGGCCAGTCCTTCGCAAGGCCACGATAGCGCGCGAGCGCGTCGCGCAGTTCGCGGTATTGGGCGAGCGGCGGCGCGAGTTCGTCCCGCAACTGCGCGACGCGCTTGCTCGCGATGGCGGCGGCGAGCATCGCAACGATGTCGTGCGCCTCGCCGCGCGGCCCAGAGACGCGAAAGCCGAGCGCCTTCGGATCGACGCGGCCGAAGTGCAGGTCGCGCAGGTAGCGCAGCAGCGCGGTGCTCGCCTCTGCGTCCCAGGCGCGGCGTGCTTCGGGCGACTCAGCGGCCAGGCCCGCGGCGCGCGACGCGAGCGACGCCGCGCCGTACGCTGCCGGGTCGAGGCCGTCGCTCGCGGCATCGGCCAGCAGCGCAAGCGCGTCGCGTGCGTTGCCGGTCGCCTGGCCGGCGGCGTCGAGCCACAGCAGGTCGGCGCCGGCGTAGAGGCGCTGCAGGTCCGCTCCTTGTGCGCTGCGGCCGGCCGGCGCAGCCTGAGGCGCGACATCTGCCCCGGCGGCGAACACCGCGCCCGCCGCGCAGGCGAGCAGCGCGATCGACGCGGCCCTCGCGAGCCGGCGCATGGCACTCACTTGTGCGGCGCGGCCCAGGCTGGCGGGCGTTTGTCGATGAAGGCCTGCACGCCCTCGAGCGCGCAGTCGTCCATCATGTTGCACGCCATCGTCTGCGACGCGTCCTCGTACGCCGCGGCGATGCCGTGCTCGAGCTGGCGATAGAACAAGCCCTTGCCGAGCGCGACGGCGACGCGCGGCTTGGCGACGATGGAGGCGACGAGCGATTCGACCTCGGCGTCGAGCTGCTCGGGCTCGACGACGCGGTTGACGAGGCCGCGCGCCTGCGCCTCGGCCGCGCTGATGAAGGCGCCGGTGACGAGCATCTCGAACGCTGCTTTGCGGCCGAGATTGCGCGACAGCGCAACGCCCGGCGTCGAGCAGAAGAGCCCGAGGTTGACGCCGCTGACGGCGAACTTCGCCGTATTGGCTGCGACCGCCAGGTCGCACATCGCGACGAGCTGGCAGCCGGCCGCCGTCGCGATGCCGTGCACGCGGGCGATGACCGGCACCGGCAACTGCTGCACCGCCATCATCACCTGCGCGCACTGGTCGAACAGCTTGCGGTAGTAGGCGAGCGACGGGTCGGCGCGCATCTGTTTCAGGTCGTGCCCGGCGCAGAACGCCTTGCCGGCGGCGGCGAGGACGACGACGCGCGCCGCCTCGTCCTTCGCGATCGCGTCGAGCTCGGCCTGCAGTGCGGCGAGCATCTCCTCGGACAGCGCGTTGAACGCGAGCGGCCGGTTCAGCGTCAGCGTGACGACGCCGCGCGCGTCGGTGTCGCGCAGCACGAAGGGTTGGTCGGGTCCGGACATCTCTGGCTCCTTCACTCGATGGCCTGCGCCGAGCGTGCGCGCTCGCGCAGCTGGAACTTCTGGATCTTGCCGGTCGAGGTCTTCGGGATCTCCTCGAAGCGGACTTCCTTCGGCGTCTTGTAGCTCGCGAGCAGGCTCTTGCAGTGCGCGATCAGGTCGGCCTGCGTCACGCTGGCGCCGGGCTTCAATTCGACGAACGCGAGCGGCGTCTCGCCCCACTTCGGGTCGGGCTTGGCGACGACCGCGCAGGCCATCACCGCCGGGTGGCGGTACAGCGCATCCTCGACCTCGATCGAGCTGATGTTCTCGCCGCCGCTGATGATGACGTCCTTGCTGCGGTCCTTGATCTTCACGTAGCGGTCGGGCTCGATGACGGCGAGGTCGCCGGTGTGAAACCAGCCGCCTTCGAACGCCTCGGCGGTCGCCTTCGGGTTCTTCAGGTAGCCCTTCATCACGATGTTGCCGCGAAACATGATCTCGCCCATCGTCTCGGCGTCGGCCGGCAGTTCGGCCATCGCACCCGCATCCATCACCGTCATGCCCTCCTGCAGCGGATAGCGCACGCCCTGGCGGCCGTTGAGCCGCGCCTGCTCCGACAGGCTCTCGCCCGCCCAGCCGTCGCGCTTGACGGCCGACGCCGCCGGGCCGTAGGTCTCGGTCAGGCCGTAGACGTGCGTGATGTCGAAGCCGATCGCGGCCATCCCTTCGATCATCGACGCCGGCGGCGCCGCGCCGGCGACCATGCCGCGCACCTTGTGGTTGATTCCCGCGCGCTGCTCGGGCGGCGCGGCGATCAGCATGCTGTGCACGATAGGCGCCGCGCAGTAGTGGTCTGCCTTGTGCTCGCGCATCGCGTCGAGGATGTGCTTGGC
Organism: Ideonella sp.; assembly: GCA_039807955.1. Taxonomy (GTDB): domain Bacteria; phylum Pseudomonadota; class Gammaproteobacteria; order Burkholderiales; family Burkholderiaceae_C; genus CAIKUF01. The sequence continues at coordinate 6,187 of JBDHSE010000077.1, forward strand.
GACAACGCCGCGCAGGCAGACGTGGGTGCCGCCGAGCAGCGCGATCGTCCACGGGAAGCACCAGCCGTTGCAGTGGAACATCGGCAGCGTCCACAGGTAGCGCGGGAAGTGCGGCATCGTCCAGCTCGCCGCGTTGCACACTGCGTTCAGGTACGCGCCGCGGTGATGCGTGACGACGCCCTTCGGGTCGCCGGTCGTTCCCGACGTGTAGCTGACCGCGATCGCGTCCCACTCGTCGCGCGGCCCGTCGAGCTTGGGCAGCGGATCGTGCGCGGCGAGCAGCGCCTCGTACTCGTGCGTGCCGAGCTTGTCGCCGCCGCCGGTGTATTCGCTGTCGCAGACGTCGATCACGACCGGCGCGCGGCCGTGCTCGGCCTTCAGCAGGCGCAGTGCCTCGGCCATCACCGGCGCGAACTCGCGGTCGGTGATGACGACGGCCGCCTCGCAATGGTTCATCTGCCACGCGAGCAGCGCCGCATCCAACCGGGTGTTGAGCGTGTTGAGCACCGCGTTCAGCGCCGGCACCGCGTAATGCGCCTCGACCATCTCGGGCGTGTTGTGCAGCATCACGCTGACCGTCGCGTTGCGGCCGACGCCGAGCGCGCGCAGCGCCGCGGCGAGCCGCGCCGAACGTTCGCGCGTCTGCGCCCAGGTATAGCGGCGCGCGCCGTGGATCACCGCCGGCAGATCGGCGAACACCTCGCCGCTGCGCTCGACGAAGCTCACCGGCGAGAGCGCGACGAAGTTGGCGGCGTTGCGATCAAGGTCCCTGTCGTAGATGCTCATCGCGATCCTCCGGAAGCCACGGCGCCGATCTTAGCCGCGGCAGCATGAATCGGTTGCCGGCCGCACGGCATCGCCACTGCGGGCGCGGCTTCTCGCGGCAGAGCCGGCGCCGGCGGGCAATGTCCGATACGGCGCGTCAGCCGGCGAGCGTCAGCCGCGCGGCGCGCAAACCCCAGGCCGCCGTCAGCCACAGGATGACGGCGTTGGCCAGCGCCTCGCCCGCGATGTAAAGCTGCGGCGCATCGACTCCGGCCCGGATGACGAATGTCACCGCCGCCGCGACGCCGATCATCGCCGCGCCGCAAGCGAGGAACGAAGGCACGCCGAAGAAGCGCGCCATCGGCAGGAAGTGCAGCCCGACGACGAGCGAGATCGCCGGAATCCAGTAGATGTGCAGCGCCGGCTGCGCGAGAAGCTTGATCGCGATGTTGAGCAGCGCGATCTCGACCGCGAAGTTGATCCAGAACAGCACCCAGACCCGCCGATTCGCCGCCCGCGCCGTGGCGTCCGGCGCCGGCAGCCGCCGCGCCGCGGCGATCAGCCTGCGCGAGGCGATGAGCAGCACGATAGCGGCCGCCAGCCCGGCGATACCGGCCACGACGCGCACGACTTCAGGAAACCAGCGCAGGCCGTAGACCAGCCAACCGATCCCGATCAACGTCCCGACCCACGCCCCGACGCCGCGGCCGCGCGTGATCTGCGAGAGGCTTCGCTGCACTGTCGGTTGCATGGCGTGCTCGATGAGCAGACGGCTCGGCGGCGCCGCTCGCACCTACGCCGAGCGCTTGTGATTCGCGAGCCAGTCCTGAAGCGCGGCGTCGACGCGGGTCTGCCAGCCGTCGCCGGTGGCGCGGAACTGGTCGACAACGTCGCGCGACAGCCGGATCGTGATTCGCTCCTTGGTCGGCGCCTTCTGCGGGCCGCGCACGCCGAGCTTGCGCCGCAACCCGGCGGGCAGCGAAGCAGCGCCCTTGAAGCGCTTCAGGTCTGCGGTCGTGAGTTCGCGGACTTCGCCATCAGGCTTGGTCAATGGGGTGGGCCTTGGCATACCTCTTCACCTCCCGGTCGTTGGCCTTTCGAAAGCTGATGACGCGGATACCGTCATCCGTTTCGGCGAAGCAGAGCACGTGGACCCGATCGCCGAGAAGGCCGATGGCGACGATCCGCTCTTCGCCGTACTCCTTGCGTTCGTCCACCGCGTACAAAGCCGACTCGAATGCGAATTCGGCCGCGCGTTCGAACGAAAGCCCGCGCAGGCGGACGTTGCGCTCACTCTTGGCTGGATCGAAGCTGATGCGCACACAGCAGATTGTATGTACGAGATGCGGCCGCAGCAACACCGAACCTCGAGTCGGCGAACAGCGGTCGTGCGATGCCCAAGGGCTTACGAAGATGGCATTGCACGACCGCCACAACCGAAAGACAGACAGCAACCTCGGCAGCTTCCGGGGCCGCTCGTGCATCGCTGCTCGGTGACACGCACATCCGATGCCATTGCGCTTGCGACCGCGCTTGATGCCGACACCCTGCTGCTACACTTTGCGCGCCAGGAGAGAGCTCGAGCCCGCAGGGGCGCGAGCCGCCGAAGGCGCAGGGGGCGGTGGCGCCTTCGAACGCTCAGGCAAAAGGACTGGCAAGCGCCGGGCGGCGACGCGCGGCGTTCCTCACTGGAGAGAGGCCGGCCGCGAGCCGGCCCACCGAAGGGGCAAGCGGTGCGCGCGCAATCGCGAGCCGCCAATCTCTCAGGTAAAGCGGACAGCGAGGGCTCCGTCATCGGCTTACAGTTCGGTGATTGCAACGCCCTCGAAAGGTCCGCGATGAACAACGCCTCCACCGCTTCGACCGAGCTGCTGCGCACGCCGCTGCACGCCCTGCACCTCGAACTCGGCGCCCGCATGGTCGAGTTCGGCGGCTACGAGATGCCGGTCTCCTACCCCGGCGGCATTCTTGCCGAGCACCACCACTGCCGCTCGTCGGCGGCGCTCTTCGACGTCTCGCACATGGGCCAGGTGCGGCTGACCGGCGACGGCGCCGACCGCGCGCTCGAGACGCTGGTGCCGTCGGACATCATCGGCCTCGGTGCCGACCGCCAACGCTACACCTTCTTCACGAACAGCACCGGCGGCATCATCGACGACTTCATGGTCGCGCGCCGCAGCGCCGGCGGCGGCAGCGGCAACGACCTGCTGCTCGTCTTGAACGCCGCCGGCAAGACGGCCGACACGACGCATTTGCGCACGCACATCGGCCTGCGCTGCAACATCCAGCCGCTGCCCGATCAGGCGCTGCTCGCGCTGCAGGGTCCGAAGGCGGTGGCGGCGCTGATCCGGCTCGACCCCGGCGTCACCGCCCTCACCTTCATGACCGGCGGCTGGTTCACGCTCGCCGGCGCCGCGTGCTACGTGACGCGCTCGGGCTACACCGGCGAGGACGGCTTCGAGATCTCGGTCGCGGCCGACAAGGCCGAGGCGCTCGCGCGCGCCCTGCTCGCGCTGCCCGAGGTCAAGCCCGCCGGCCTCGGCGCGCGCGACACGCTGCGCCTCGAGGCGGGGCTGTGCCTCTACGGCCACGACCTCAACGACCGCACGACGCCGGTCCACGCCGGGCTGACGTGGGCGATCCAGAAGGTGCGCCGCCACGACGGTGCGCGTGAAGGCGGCTACCCCGGCTCGAAGGTGATCGAGGCGCAGATGGCCAACGGCGTGCCGCACAAGCGCGTCGGCCTCGTCGGCCTCGAGCACGTGCCGGTGCGCGAGGGCGCGATCCTCAGCGACATCAAGGGCCGGCGCATCGGCCTCGTCACGAGCGGCACGATCGGGCCGACGCTCGGCAAGCCGATCGCGATGGCTTATCTCGCGATGAATCACACCGCGCTGCAGCACGAAGTCTCGGCCGAGGTGCGCGGCCAGCCGGTGCCGATGCGGGTGCAGGCGATGCCGTTCACGCCGCACCACTACTTCCGCGGCTGAACCCGCACCGATCACTTCCCGCTCGACCTGTCCGCCCAACACCCTGTCAACGCCCCGGAGCCAACCCATGACGACCCGTTTCACGACCGACCACGAATGGATCAACATCGAGGACGAGGAGGCCGCGACGGTCGGCATCACGCGGCACGCGCAGGACGCGCTGGGCGACATCGTGTTCGTCGATCTGCCGGCCATCGGCGCGACCTTTGCCAAGGGCGAGGTCGCAGGCGTCGTCGAATCGGTGAAGGCGGCGGCCGACATCGCGATGCCGGTTGGCGGCGAAGTCGTCGCGGTCAACGAGGCGCTGCGCGCGAACCCGGCGCTCGCGAACTCGGACCCGATGGGCGAAGGCTGGTTCTTCAAGGTCCGCATCGCCGACATGACCGAGTACGACCA
>JBDHSE010000078.1:0-10290 GCA_039807955.1 Ideonella sp.
CTGCTCGGCTACGTGACGACGAAGAAGGCCGGCACGACGTTCGCGATGATCACGCTCGGCATCGGCGAGATGGTGTGGTCGATGTCGCTGATGTTCCCCGGCTTCTTCGGCGGCGAAGGCGGCATCAGCGGCAACCGCGTCGCCGGCAAGCCGTTCCTCGGCATCACCTTCGGTCCCGGCATCGAGCTGTACTACCTGATCGCCGTCTACTGCTTCGTCTGCACCGCGCTGCTCTACGCCTTCACGCAGACGCCGCTCGGGCGCATCCTGAACGCGACGCGCGACAACCCGGAGCGCGTCGAGTTCATCGGCTACCGCACGCAGATGGTGCGCTTCCTCGCGTTCATGGTGTCGGGCTTCTTCATGGGCATCGCCGGCGGCCTGGGCGCGCTCAACTTCGAGATCGTCACCGCCGAGGTCGTCGGCGCGGCGCGCTCGGGCGCCTACCTGCTCTTCACCTTCCTCGGCGGCGCGATCTTCTTCATCGGGCCGATCATCGGCGCGGTGCTGATGGTGCTCTCGCTCGTCCTCTTCTCGGAGCTGACGCAGGCCTGGCTGCTCTACCTCGGCCTCGTCTTCCTGCTGATGGTGATGTACGCGCCGGGCGGCATCGCGAGCCTCATCATGATGAACCTGCGCGTCGCGATGTTCGGCAAGCTCGACCGCTTCTGGCTGCTCTACGCCGTGCTCGCGTTCGCCGCGTTTGTCGTGCTGGCCGGCGCCGGCGCGATGATCGAGATGGTCTACCACCTGCAGCTGAACGAGGCCCTCGGGCCGAACCTGAAGTTCATGGGCGTGGCGCTGAACGCGGCGGGCATAACCTCGTGGGCCGGCGCCGCGGCGCTGCTCGCGGCCGGCGTCGCGATCTTCGAGCCGGCGCGGCGGCGCTTCGCCGCGCGCTGGGGCGAGACGCAGGCCGAGATCGAGGCCGAAATTCGGCGCCGGGAGCAGGGATGAGCAAAGCCCCGCCTGCGCTCGAACTGCGCGAACTACGCAAGAGCTTCGGCCGCACCGAGATCATCCGCGGCGCGTCGCTTGCCGTCGCCAGCGGCGAGCGCGTCGCGATCATCGGCCCGAACGGCGCCGGCAAGAGCACGCTCTTCAACCTGATCAGCGGGCGCTTCGAGCCGACATCGGGCGAGGTACTGTTGAACGGCGAGCGCATCGACGGCCTCGCGCCGTACGAGGTCAACCGCAAGGGGCTGGCGCGCAGCTTCCAGGTCAGCAACCTCTTCACGCGCCTCTCGGCGTTCGAGAACATCCGCTGCGCCGTGCTGTGGGGCATGGGCTACCGCTACGCGTTCTGGAAGTTCCTCTCGAGGCTCGACGATGCGAACGCGCGCGCCGCCGAAGTGCTCGCGATGATCAAGCTCGACCGGCGGCGCGACGTGCTCGCGATGAACCTGACGTACGCCGAGCAGCGCGCGCTCGAGATCGGCGTCACGATCGCCGGCGGCGCCGAGGTCGTGCTGCTCGACGAGCCGACCGCCGGCATGAGCCGCAGCGAGACGACGCGCTTCGTCGAGTTGATCCGCAGAATCACGGTCGGCAAGACGCTCTTGACCGTCGAGCACGACATGGGCGTCGTCTTCGGCCTCGCCGACAAGATCGCCGTCCTCGTCTACGGCGAGGTGATCGCGTTCGACACGCCCGACGCGGTGCGCGCCGACCGCCGCGTGCAGGAGGCCTACCTCGGCGCCGTGCTCGCCGAAGGGGGGCACTGAGCGATGCTGCACCTGCAGGACGTCCACGCCTACTACGGCAAGAGCCACGTGCTGCACGGCGTCCACTTCGACGTGCGGCCGGGCGAGATCGCAAGCCTGCTCGGGCGCAACGGGTCGGGGCGCTCGACGACGGCAAAGGCGATCATGGGGCTGGTCGACGCGACCGGCACGATCGCGTTTCGCGGCCAGCCGATCGTCGGCCTCGAGCCGTTCGAGATCGCCCACCTCGGCATCGGCTACGTGCCCGAGAACCGCGAAATCTTTCCCGACCTCACCGTGCACCAGAACCTGATGCTCGGCGAGAAGCGCGGGCGAAAGGCCGCGCCGCGCTGGGGCTTCGACGACGCCTACCGCATGTTCCCGCGCCTGAAGGAGCGCCAGCACACCGTCGCCGGCGTGCTGTCCGGCGGCGAGCAGCAGATGCTCGCGCTGTGCCGCACGCTGATGGGCGACCCGGACCTGATCATGATCGACGAGCCGACCGAGGGCCTCGCGCCGATGATCGTCGCCCAGGTCGCCGAGTACCTCGTCGCGCTGCGCGAGCGCGGCGTCTCGGTGCTCCTGATCGAGCAGAAGCTGACGATCGCGCTGCAGGTCGCCGACCGCTGCCTCGTCATGGGCCACGGCAACATCGTCTTCGAGGGCACGCCGGCCGAGGTGCGCGCCAACGCCGCGGTGCGTCGCGAGTGGCTCGAGGTCTGAACTCGTGATCGGGTCCGATGACCCGACTTCGGGGGCTGGTCCTCGCCGGTCGGGGGCAACAGCGGCGTTCCTAGTCCGGGCCTACACGTTCATCGTCTTGCTTGCGGTGGCAGCGTCCTGGGCATCGGAACTTCACACGGGCTGGCTGCTCGCCTTGGCGATCATCCTCGGGGTGCCGGCTGCGCTCGCACTTTGGCACCGGGCGGTGGTGCGCTGCCTGCTGTCGCTGCACCAGTTCCAGCCGGGGCGCGCCCTGCACTGGATAGGCAGTCGTCTGTTGCTGCGCAAGCTCCTGGGTGCGGTGCTCGCCGTCATGGTGTCGTACGCGTCGATTCTTCACGCGTCGTTCTTCGGACTGCGTGATTGGCTGCTTCTGGGGTTGATGCCGGTTTTATTCGCGGTTGCGCGATGTCGACTGCAAGGCCTGCTCAGACCGCAACACACCAGTGCGGTGTACGCAACTCATGCGACGCTGCGACTGGCCGGCTGGGCTGTTGCACTCTTCTACCTGCTGGGATGGGTCGGGCTGTCGGCTGCGGCCCCTGAAGCGGCTCAAGGCGGGTTGATCGAGCGCGTGGAGGCGCTGCAGGCACCGTGGAAAGCAGCGCCTGCCGCTTCGGCGCGCTATGTGGCAGATGCGCAGGCATGGGCCGCGGCTGGCCTGGACTCGATCAATGCACTTTCCACGGCGCCGTGGTGGCGTATGGCGCTTGGCGTAGTGCTTGCGCCGCTAACAACGGTCGCGTTCGTCGCGCTGGCTATGCAGGGTTTGGCGCTTCCAGCGGCCGAGGTGCGTCGCAATTTCTCAGCCGGTCCGAGCGAGGCCGACTCGCCTCCACCGATCTCGCCTGTGAGTGCCGGGGTCTATGCCGCGGTCGTCGCGGTGCTCTTGGTGATCCTCTTCCAGCTTGCGGGGAACCTGGAGCACGTGCTTGGAGCCGACGACAGCCCGCTTGCAGTTCGCCGACTCCCGCAGTGTGAGGCCATCGACGGCAAGGTCTACAAGATTGGGACGCTTGATTCGATCACCCAGTTGCTGGCCGCGAGTGCGGCCGAGGTCGGGCATGCGCGGGCGAACGCTTGCGGTGCACTCGATTCGGCCGAGGCTGCTGGGGCGAAGCCTATCGACGCCTATCTCGATTGGTATTTCAGCCTCGCCGCAGAGTGGCTGCGCATCGGGACGATGCTGACCGGGAATCTGGAACAGATGCTCAGGGATCGCCTGACCGCATCGCTCGAGTCCGAACCGGCGGTTGCCGAGGCACTGGAGGGTGCTCTTCGAGACAGCCGCGCCGGGGCGGACGTGTTGGACGCGGTGCAAGGCAAGGTCAAGGGGATACTGGCTGACAACGTGCTCGTGCTCGACGAGAGATCTTGCAAGGTGGTGCGCCGGGATTCGATCGCGAAGGCCCTTGCAGCACGGGAAGGCGAGTCGTTGCGCCTGAGAGCGGCCGGCAGCGCCGGAGCTGGGCTAGCCGCGGGCGCCGTCGCAGGCAAGGTGGCCGCCGCAGCGATGACGAAAGGGTCGATGAAGGCGGCTGTCAAGGTTCTCGCGAAGTTCGTCAGCAAGAAGGCGGCCACGTATTCACTGTCCGTCGGTGGCATGGCCATCGGCTCGGCAATCCCCGGCATCGGGACAATTGCCGGAGCAGGCGTGGGCTTGGTCGCAGGTCTCGCGATCTCCGCGGCGGTGGACTGGACGGCCCTGGCGGTCGAGGAACACCTCGAACGGTCCGCAATGAAGGCCGAGCTTCTAGAAGCGCTTCAAGAGGAGCTGGCATCCGCTCGAAAGGCGCTGGGCTGCGTACCGTGAGTGGGCGCGACGCCCACCCAATGGTCAAGTTCCCGCCTGGCCAAGATCGGCCGGGTGTTTGGCGCACCGGCACTGAGCAGTGGCCGCTGCTTGCACTTGCCAGAGCGCCAGAGCGCCAGAGCGAAGCACGGCCTTCACGCCGGTGCCGATGGATCGGCGCCACTGCCGCAGCTACACTGTCGCAATACCACGAAGCGAGGTCCACGATGAAGAACATCACCTTCGCTGCCGATGAACGGCTGATCGAGGCGGCGCGCGAGCAGGCGGCCGCGGACGGCAGCACGCTCAACGAGCAGTTCCGCCGCTGGCTCGAGCAGTACGCGCGCAAGCGCCAGGCCGCCAGGGCGCTCGAGAGCGTGGACCGCATGCGCACCTACGTGCGCACTGGGGGACGCAAGTTCACCCGGGACGAGATGAATGAGCGTTGACTTCCTCGACACCAACGTCTTCGTCTACCTCTTCGACGAAGCCAATGCCGCCAAGCACGCGATCGCTCGCAGTCTGGTGGCCGGTGCATTGGAGAGCGGCACGGGTGCGATCAGCTTTCAGGTGGTGCAGGAAGCGCTGAACGTGCTGACGCGCAAGCTGAAGGTGATCGCGCGCGCCGACGACGCCGGGGATTTCATGCAGCACACACTGCAGCCGCTGTGGCGCGTGCAGCCGAGCCCGGCGCTGTACGCGGCGGCGTTGCGCATCCAGCAGCGTCAGGGATTCGGCTTCTACGACAGCCTGATCGTCGCGGCCGCTCTCGAGTCCGGCTGCGCGCGCTTGCTGAGCGAAGACCTGCAGCACGGCCAGCGCATCGGCAAGCTGCGCATCGAGAATCCCTTTCGCGCCTGACGTGCTAGCCCGCTCCGGCCGGCGAGCAGGGCCGCGGTCCGCGGGCTGTCGCCGCAGGGACATCGCCCGCCGCGCCCGCGCTTCTAGAATCGAACGACCGTTTCGTTCCACCCTTCGAGGTTCGTCATGACAGCGCATTACGAAGTCCGCGGCCCGGTGGCCGTCATCACGCTCGACAACCCTCCGGTCAACGGCCTCGGCTACGCGACGCGGCTGGCCGTCACCGACGGCCTTTCCAAGGCCGAGATGGACGCCGCGGTGCGCGCGATCGTCATCACCGGCGCCGGCAAGGCGTTCTCGGGCGGCGCCGACATCCGCGAGTTCGGCACGCCGAAGGCGATCGCCGAGCCGAACCTGCTCTCGGTGATCCTCGCCCTCGAGGCGTGCAGCAAGCCGATCGTCGCCGCGATCCACAGCGTCTGCATGGGCGGCGGGCTCGAGCTGTCGATGGGCTGCCACTACCGCGTTGCCGCACCCGGCACGCAGGTCGCGCTGCCCGAGGTCAAGCTCGGCCTCGTTCCCGGCGCCGGCGGCACGCAGCGCCTGCCGCGCCTGCTCGGGCTCGAGAACGCGCTCAACATGATCGTCAGCGGCGAGGCGGTGAAGAGCGAAGTGCTCGCCGCGATGCCGGGGCAGCAGTTGATCGACAAACTGATCGAAGGCGACCTGCTCGCAGGCGCCGTCGCCTTCGCGGTCGAGATCGCAGACCAACGGCCGCTGCCGCTCGTTCGCGACCGCAAGGTGGCGCACCCGAACGCCGACGCCTACCTGCAGTTCGCGCGCAACACGGTCGGTGCGATGAGCCGCAACCTGCCGGCGCCGCTGCGCTGCATCGACGCCGTGGCCGGCGCCGTCAACCTGCCGTTCGACGCCGGGCTGAAGAAGGAGCGCGAGACCTTCCTCGCGCTGATGCTGACGCCCGAGAGCCGCGCGCTGCGCCATGCGTTCTTCGCCGAGCGTGGCGCGAGCAAGATTCCCGACGTGCCGGCCGACACGAAGCTTCGCGACGTGAAGTCGGTCGCGATCATCGGCGCCGGAACGATGGGTGGCGGCATCGCGATGAACTTCCTGAATGCCGGCATCCCGGTCGTGATGCTCGAGGCGAAGCAGGAGGCGCTCGACCGCGGTGTGGCCACGATCCGCAAGAACTACGAGGCGCAGGTCAAGAAGGGCAAGTTGAAGCAGGATAAGTACGAGGAACGCATGGCGCTGCTGCGCACGACGCTTTCCTACGACGACCTGAAGGACGCCGACTTGGGCGTCGAAGCGGTGTTCGAGGACATCGGCGTCAAGGAGCAAGTCTTCAAGCAGCTCGACGCCGTGATGAAGCCGGGCGCGATCCTCGCGACGAACACCTCGACGCTCGACGTGAACAAGATCGCCGCGTTCACGAAGCGGCCCGAGGACGTGATCGGTACCCACTTCTTCAGTCCGGCCAACGTGATGAAGCTGCTCGAAGTCGTGCGCGGCGCGAAGACGGCGAAGGACGTGCTCGCTACGGTGATGGCGCTCGGCAAGAAGATCCGCAAGACCTGCGTCGTCTCCGGCGTCTGCGACGGCTTCATCGGCAACCGCATGATCGAGCAGTACAGCCGCCAGGCCGGCTTCCTGCTGGAAGAGGGCTGCACGCCGGCGCAGGTCGACCGCGCAGTCGAGAAGTTCGGCTTCGCGATGGGGCCGTTCCGGATGAGCGACCTCGCCGGCAACGACGTCGGCTGGTACATCCGAAAGCGCCGCTACGTCGAGAAGCCCGAGCTGCGCTATAGCAGAACCGCCGACCTGCTGTGCGAACTCGGCCGCTTCGGCCAGAAGACGGGCGCCGGCTGGTACGACTACAAGCCGGGCAAGCGCGATGCGATCCCGAGCCCGCTCGTCGACGACATGATCGCGAAGCACCGCGCAGAGCTTGGCATCGCGCCGCGCAAGATCGGCGACGACGAAATCGTGCAGCGTCTCGTCTACGCGCTCGTCAACGAAGGCGCGAAGATCGTCGAGGAAGGCATCGCGCTGCGCGCGGCGGACATCGACGTCATCTACCTCACCGGCTACGGCTTTCCGTTGCACCGCGGCGGGCCGATGTGCTATGCGGATACCGTCGGCCTCTTCAACGTCGTCCAGGCGATGAAGCGCTTCGCCCGCAACCCGCACGACGACGCCGCGTTCTGGCAGCCGGCACCGCTGCTCGCACGGCTGGAGGCCGAAGGCAAGATCTTCAACTGACGCGGAACCCGCGAAGTGATCAAGCGCATCCTGCTCGCCATCGTCGCGCTCGCCGCGCTGCTCGCGGCCGCCGTCGCCGCCAACACCTGGCGCCAGGGATCGCGCCAGATCGACGTGCCGCCGCTGGCGCCGATCGCGATCGACGAGAAAGCGGCCGCCGAGTCGCTCTCGGCCGCGATCCGCGCGAAGACCGTCTCGTCGCGCGACGACGCGATGCTCAACGCCGACCAGTTCGAGGCGCTGCACGCACATCTGCAATCGCGCTACCCGAAGCTGCACGCCGCACTGAAGCGCGAGGTGGTGGGGGGGCTGAGCCTGCTCTACACCTGGCAGGGCAGCGACCCGGCGGCGCAGCCGATCGCGCTGATGGCGCACCAGGACGTGGTGCCGATCGCGCCCGGCACCGAGCGCGATTGGCAGGCCGAGCCGTTTGCCGGGACGATCAAGGACGGCTTCGTCTGGGGCCGCGGCGCGTGGGACGATAAATCCAACCTGATCGCGCAGATGGAGGCTGTCGAGATGCTCGTCGCTGCCGGCTACAAGCCGCGGCGCACGGTCTACCTCGTCTTCGGCGCCGACGAGGAGGTCGGCGGCCTGCGCGGCGCGAAGGTGATCGCCGAACTGCTCGCGTCGCGCAAGGTCAAGCTCGACTTCGTGATCGACGAAGGGCTGCTCATCACCGAGGGCGTGCTGCCGGGCCTCGCGCCGCCGGCCGCGGTCGTCGGCATCGCCGAGAAGGGTTTCCTGTCGCTCGGCCTGAGTGTGACGGCAACGCCGGGCCACTCCTCGATTCCGCCGCCGCCGGGGTCGAGCGCGATCGCGATGATGAGCCACGCGCTCGCGCGGCTGGACGACAACCAGTTGCCGGCAGATATCTCCGGCGTCGCGCGCCAGATGTTCGAGACCGTCGCGCCCGAGATGAGCGGCATGAACCGCGTCGCGATGTCCAACCTCTGGCTCTTCGGGCCGATCGTCAAGCGCCAGCTCGAGGCCGGCGCGAGCACGAACGCGCTGCTGCGCACGACGACGGCGCTGACCATCGTCAACGCCGGCAACAAGGAAAACGTGCTGCCCGGCCGCGCCGACGCGGTCGTGAATTTCCGCCTGCTGCCGGGCGACAGCCTGGCGGACGTGCAGCAGCACGTGAAGACGACCGTCGCCAACGACCGCTTCGAGTACAAGGTGGTCGGCGGCGCGAGCGAGCCGTCCAAGGTCGCGCCGACCGAGAGCAGCTCGTACAAGCTCATCGAGCGCAGCGTGCGCGAGCTCTTTCCCGGCACCGTCGTCGTCCCGGGCCTGATGGTCGGCGGCACCGACTCGAAGCATTTCGAGATCGTCTCCGATCACGTCTACAAGTTCTCGCCGGTGCGCGCCAAGCCCGAAGACCTGTCGCGCTTTCACGGCACCAACGAGCGCGTCTCGGTCGCCAACCTCGGCGAGCTGATCCGCTTCTATCACCGCCTCGTCGAGCAGGGCGCGAGTCGCCCCCCATTGCAGCAGGAGTTCTTGCCATGACCCAAGCCGTGATCGTCTCCACCGCCCGCACGCCGCTGGCCAAGAGCTGGAAGGGCGCGTTCAACATGACGCACGGCGCGACGCTCGGCGCCGCGGCGGTTGCCGCCGCAGTCGAGCGCGCCGGCATCGAGGCGGCGCAGGTCGAGGACGTGTTGATGGGCTGCGCCACACCCGAGGGCGCGACCGGCGCCAACATCGCGCGCCAGATCGCGCTGCGCGCCGGGCTGCCCGTCACGACGAGCGGCGTCACGATCAACCGCTTCTGCTCGAGCGGCTTACAGACGATCGCGATGGCAGCGCAGCGCGTCATTGCGGGCGAGGGCGATGTCTACGTCGCGGGCGGCGTCGAGAGCATCTCGTGCGTGCAAAACGAGATGAACAAGCACATGCTTGCCGACCCCTGGCTCGTCGACCACAAGCCCGAGATCTACTGGACCATGCTGCAGACCGCCGAGCAGGTCGCCAAGCGCTACAAGCTCAACCGCGAGCGGATGGACGAGTACGGCGCGGCGAGCCAGCAAAAGGCCTGCGCCGCGCAGGAGGCGGGCCGCTTCGCCGACGAGATGATCCCGGTGACGACGATCGCCGGTGTCGCCGACGCCAAGCTCGGCCTGCGCAGCAAGCAGGTCACGATCAGCGCCGACGAGGGCCTGCGCCCGGGGACGACCTACGAGGCGGTCGCCGGCATCAAGCCGGTGTTCCCGAACGGCACGATCGCCGCCGGCAACGCGAGCCAGTTCAGCGACGGCGCCGGCGCCTGCGTCGTTGTCCACGAGAAGTTCGCGCAGGCGAAGGGATTGAAACCGCTCGGCCGCTTCCTCGGCTTCGCGGTTGCCGGCTGCGAGCCCGACGAGATGGGCATCGGCCCGGTGTTTGCCGTGCCGAAGGTGCTGAAGCGCCTGGGCCTCACGGTTGCCGACATCGACCTCTGGGAACTCAATGAAGCGTTCGCGGTGCAGGTGCTGTACTGCGCCGACACGCTTGGCATCCCGATGGACAGGCTCAACGTCAACGGCGGCGCGATCGCCGTGGGCCATCCGTACGGCGTCAGCGGCCAGCGCCTCACCGGCCATGCGCTGATCGAAGGCCGGCGCCGCGGCGCGAAGAAGGTTGTCGTCACGATGTGCGTCGGCGGCGGCATGGGTGCGGCGGGCGTGTTCGAGGTGCTCTGAGCACCGGCCCCGCACGCTCTCGTTCGCATCAATCACCACTCAGGAATCACGTCATGAGCACACCCGTGCAGAAACTCTTCGACCTCGCCGGCCGCACCGCGCTCGTCACCGGCGGCTCGCGCGGCCTCGGGTTGCAGATCGCCGAGGCGCTGGGCGAGGCGGGCGCGAAGATCATGCTCACCTCGCGCAAGGCGGCCGATCTGGAAGAGGCCGCGGCGGCGCTGCAGGACAAGGGCATCGACGCCCGTTGGGTCGCCGCCGACGCGAGCCAGCCGGCCGAGATCGCGAAGGTCGCCGACGAGGC
>JBDHSE010000079.1:0-10268 GCA_039807955.1 Ideonella sp.
CCAGTAGACCCGCACTTGCCAACCGCAAAGTTCAATGCGGACGCGGAGTTACGTCTTGGGGGTGGTCAAAGTTCAGTTTAAGCGCGCAGGGCCCCGGACGTGAAACGGGGGCCGTTCAGGCCCCCGTTCGCGTGACGCGCGCTCGCGCGATCAATCCGCCGTCGCCGGCTCTGCCTTCGGCTTGTCGCTCTTGCGCGGCGGCTGGATGTCGAGCTCGACCGTGCCCTGCGCGTCGACGTCGATCGTCAGGCGCCCACCGTCGACGAGCCGGCCGAACAGCAGTTCGTCGGCCAGCGCGCGGCGGATCGTGTCCTGGATCAGGCGCTGCATCGGCCGCGCGCCCATCAGCGGATCGAAGCCCTTCTTCGCGAGGTACTTGCGCAGGCCGTCGGTGAACGTCACGTCGACCTTCTTCTCGGCGAGCTGGCCCTCGAGCTGGAGCAGGAACTTGTCGACGACGCGCAGGATGATCTCCTCGTCGAGCGCCTTGAAGCTGACGATCGCGTCGAGCCGGTTGCGGAACTCGGGCGTGAACAGGCGCTTCACGTCGGCCATCTCGTCGCCCGACTCACGCGCGTTCGTGAAACCGATCGTCGCCTTGTTCATCGTCTCGGCGCCGGCGTTCGTCGTCATCACGATGATGACATTGCGAAAGTCCGCCTTGCGGCCGTTGTTGTCGGTGAGGGTCCCATGGTCCATCACCTGCAGCAGCACGTTGAAGACGTCGGGGTGCGCCTTCTCGATCTCGTCGAGCAAGAGCACCGCGTGCGGCTTCTTGCTGATCGCCTCGGTCAGCAGGCCGCCCTGGTCGAAACCAACGTAGCCCGGCGGCGCGCCGATCAGCCGGCTCACCGCATGGCGCTCCATGTACTCGCTCATGTCGAAGCGGATCAACTCGATGCCGAGGATGAACGCCAGCTGGCGCGCCGCCTCGGTCTTGCCGACGCCGGTCGGCCCGGTGAAGAGGAACGAGCCGATCGGCTTGTCGGGTTTGCCGAGGCCAGAGCGCGCCATCTTGATCGCCGAGGCGAGCGCGTCGAGCGCCGGGTCCTGGCCGAAGACGACGCTCTTCAAGTCGCGGTCCAGGCTCTTCAGCTTCGAGCGGTCGTCGTTGCTGACGCTGGCTGGCGGGATGCGCGCGATCTTGGCGACGATTTCCTCGACCTCGGCGCGGTTGATCGTCTTCTTCTGCTTGTTCTTCGGCAGGATGCGCTGCGCGGCGCCGGCCTCGTCGATGACGTCGATCGCCTTGTCCGGCAGATGGCGGTCGTTGATGAACTTCGCCGACAGCTCGGCCGCCGCCTGCAGCGCGCCGAGCGCGTACTTGACGCTGTGGTGCTCCTCGAAGCGCGACTTCAGGCCCTTGAGGATCTCGATCGTCTGCTCGATCGACGGCTCGATCACATCGACCTTCTGGAAGCGCCGGGACAGCGCCGCGTCTTTCTCGAAGATGCCGCGGTACTCGGTGAAGGTCGTCGCGCCGATGCACTTCAACGCGCCCGAGCCGAGCGCCGGCTTCAGGAGGTTGCTCGCGTCGAGCGTGCCGCCCGACGCCGCGCCGGCGCCGATCAGCGTGTGGATCTCGTCGATGAAGAGGATCGCGCCCGGCACCTCCTTCATGTTCTTGAGCACGCCCTTCAGGCGCTGCTCGAAGTCGCCGCGGTACTTGGTGCCGGCCAGCAGCGCGCCCATATCGAGCGCGTAGACCGTCGCGTTGGCGAGGATCTCGGGAACGTCGTCTTGCGTGATGCGCCAGGCCAGGCCTTCGGCGATCGCGGTCTTGCCGACGCCCGCCTCGCCGACCAGCAGCGGGTTGTTCTTGCGCCGCCGGCACAGGATCTGGATCACGCGCTCGACTTCGTGCTCGCGGCCGATCAGCGGATCGATCTTGCCGTCGCGCGCGAGCTGGTTCAGGTTCTGCGTGAACTGGTCGAGCGGCGAGGCCTTGCCGTCGCTCTCCTCCTTCTCGCCCTCGCCGCGGCTGTCGCCCGACTTCGCCGGCTCCGGCGGGTCGGACTTCTTGATGCCGTGGGCGATGAAGTTGACGACATCGAGCCTCGTCACGCCCTGCTGGTGCAGGTAGTAGACGGCGTGCGAATCCTTCTCGCCGAAGATCGCGACGAGCACGTTGGCGCCGGTCACTTCCTTCTTGCCGCTGCCGGTCGATTGCACGTGCATGATCGCGCGCTGGATCACGCGCTGGAAGCCCAGCGTCGGCTGGGTGTCGACCTCGTCGGCGCCGCCGACGGTCGGCGTGTTCTCCTTGACGAACTGGACGAGGCTCTTGCGCAACTCGTCGGTATTGGCCGAACAGGCGCGCAGCACCTCGGCTGCCGACGGGTTGTCGAGCAGCGCGAGCAGCAGGTGCTCGACGGTGATGAACTCGTGGCGCTGCTGGCGCGCCTCGACAAACGCCATGTGCAGGCTGACTTCAAGCTCTTGCGCGATCATGCGGCCTCCAGAATGCATTGCAGCGGGTGACCATGACGCCTCGAGGCGGCCGACACCGATTCAACCTTGGTGGCGGCGACGTCCTTCGTGAACACGCCGCACACCCCGCGACCTTCGTGATGGATCTTCAACATGATCTGTGTCGCCGTCTCCAGATCGTGGCTGAAGAACTCCTGCAGGATCATCACGACGAACTCCATCGGTGTGTAGTCATCATTGAGCAGCACGACCTGAAAAAGCGGCGGTGGTTCCACCTTCGCCGCCTGGCGTTCGACAACGACGCTGCCCTGCCCCTCGTCGGGCGCCTGCCTGCTCGGTCGCACGGTCGGAAGCTTGGGCTTTTCACGCGGCATGCAGACGATTCTATAGAGATGGCAACGCCCTTGTCAGTGCTCGTTATGTTGCACCGAACCGGCATTCGTCAAGTGCCAAATTGCATCACGGCGCGACCCCATTTCGGCCTGCCTTGACAGCCGCAAAGGCGCTGCGCAGAATCTTTGCGCCACGCGGCGGCGGATCGCGCGAGGAGACTGAAATGGCAGTCGGAACGGTGAAGTGGTTCAACGACGCCAAGGGCTTCGGCTTCATCCAGCCCGACGACGGCGGCGACGATGTTTTCGCGCATCACACGGCGATCCAGATGGAGGGTTATCGCACCCTTCGCCAGGGCGGTCGCGTGAGCTTCGAGATCGCCCAAGGTCCGAAGGGCAAGATGGCGCAGGAGATACGCGCCATGGACGCACCGTTGGCGGCTGCGGTGCAGGCCGCCGGCGCACCGCCCGACGAAGCGGCGGACGCGGCATCGCTCTGATCGCCGCGCCAGATTCGCAGCCGGCCGCGAGCGCGGCTGGTTCGGCGGCGAGCCGCTGAAAGCTTGTTAGAGTTCTTCGCGGCGCCGACCGGCGCCGAACCAGGTGTGGCAGGCGCTCCACCTGGCCCCCCTCACCGATCGCGAAGCCCTCTGACCCGCCATGCTCGGATTCCTGCCGCCCGTCGTCGTGGGCGTGATCGCCCTGTGCCTGCTCGTGCTCAACACGCTGTTCTGGTGCGGCGTCCTCTTCGTCGTCGCGCTCGTCAAGCTCGCGCTGCCGATGGCCGCGGTGCGAACGCGAATCGACCCCCTACTCAACGCGATCGCGACGCAGTGGATCGGCTTCAACAGCGCCTGGATGCGCCTCACTCAGCGCACGCAATGGGACGTGACGGGCGCCGACGAGCTGCGCTACGCCGGGTGGTATCTGGTCAACTGCAACCATCAGTCGTGGGTCGATATCTTCGTCCTGCAGCACGTGCTGAACCGGCGCATCCCGCTGCTCAAGTTCTTCCTCAAGCAGCAGCTCATCTACGTGCCGGTGATCGGCCTTGCGTGGTGGGCGCTCGACTTTCCGTTCATGCGCCGGCACTCGAAGGCCGCGCTGCGCGCGAACCCGGCGCTGCGCGATCAGGACCTCGAAACGACGCGTCGGGCGTGCGCGAAGTTCGCGCTCGTGCCGACCTCGATGATGAACTTCGCCGAAGGCACGCGCTTCACGTCGGCCAAGCACAAAGCGCAGTCTTCGCCCTACAAGCACCTGCTCAAGCCCAAGGCCGGCGCCCTCGCGCTCGCGCTCAACGCGATGGGCGAGCAGTTCCACTCGCTGATCGACGCGACGATCGTCTACCCGCAGGGCGTGCCGACGTTCTGGGATTTCCTGTGCGGGCGCACCGAGCGCGTCGTCGTGCGGATCCGCCAGCTGCCGATTCCGGCCGAGTTCAACACCGGCGACTACGCCGCGGACAGCGCGTTTCGCCGCCGCTTTCACCACTGGCTCGCGCGGCTGTGGGAAGAGAAGGACGCGCAGATCGACGACATCGTCGGCCCCGCAGGCAGCGTGGCCCATGCCTGAGCGGGCGCACAGCGCAGCCCGCCGCAGACCCGGTCGCGCCCGGTTCGCGCACCGGCGTTGCCTGCACCGCGCATGACCACGCTCGCCATCGTCCTGCTGATCGCGATCGCGGTCTGGATCGTCGTCACGCGCTGGCTGGCCGGCGCGGACATGCGGCAATGGGATGCGCCGGCCGGCGATGCGGCGAGCGCGGCGGTCGAACTGCGCTTCGAGGCACGGGCCGACGGCCAGAGCGACGAGCAACGCCAGGTTCGCGAGGCACTCGCGAGCCTGCTTGGCGAGATCACGCGCGTTCCGTACTCGAAGCGCCTGGCGCGAATGCGATCGAGTCTGGACGCGATGATGGACGGCCGCAGCTTCGACTGCCGCTTCGTCGCGGCGAGTGCGGCCGGCGTCGGCGCCGAATGGGTGCTCGCGTCGGGCAGCGACCCGAACCGGCGCACCCTCTACATCCACGGCGGCGCGTACACCATCGGCAGCCCGAAGAGCCACCGCAGCATCACGGCGCGGTTTGCCGAGATCACGCGCGGCGCGGTGCTCGCGATCGACTACCGGCTGATGCCCGAGCACCCGCGGCGCGCCGGCATCGACGACTGCCGCAGCGCCTACCGCTGGCTGCTGGAAAACGGCCCCGACGGCGCGGCGCCTGCCGCGTCGATCTTCGTCGCCGGCGACTCGGCCGGCGGCAACCTCACGCTGTCGCTGATCGCCTGGGCGCGCGACGCGGGCCTGCGCCGGCCCGACGCCGCGATCGCGTTGTCGCCGGCCACCGATTCGACGCTCGGCAGCCCGAGCCTGAAGGCGAACCTCGCGACCGATCCGATGCTCGGCCCGATCTTTCGCCACCTCATGCCCATCCCGCGCGCCCTGCTGCTGTGGCTCGCCTGGTTCCAGAACCGCATCCGCCCGGCCGATCCGATCGTGTCGCCGCTGGCGGGCGACCTCTCGAACCTGCCGCCGCTGCTGATCCAGGCCAGCCGCGCCGAGATGCTGATCGACGACGCGCGTCGCTACGTCAACAAGGCGCGCGCCGCTGGCTCGCCGGTGCAGCTGCAGACGTGGAGCCACATGGTCCACGTCTGGCAGATCTTCACGCCCGCCCTGCCCGAAGCGCGCGACGCGTTCGACGAGATCGGGAAGTTCATCGACGCGGTGGCCCCCACGCGCCAGCCAGGCGGCGCGCAGGTCCAAAGCAGCCCGCGATCTGCGCGTCAGAGTTCGACCTGAGGCACGGCACAATCCCGGACCCGCCGGATCTTCCAGACGCTTTACGCCATGCCTTCGACCAACCCCGCACCCGCAGCAGACGCCGCACCCGATGCGCACGCCACGCCGCCGCCGGCTGTCCAACCCGAGGCCGCACCCGGCGCCATGCCGCCTGCGACCACACCCGCCGACTGCGGCCAGCGCCTGAAGCAGCTCTGGCCGGGACTGTTCGCCGGAGCCGCCAAGCCGATCAAGCTGCGCATCCAGAAGGACATCCAGGCGCGCAGCCCGGGGACGTTCAGCCGGAGCGTGCTGTCGGCGTTCCTGCACCGGCACACCGGCAGCACGTCCTACCTGCTGGCGATCGCGAGCGGAGGGCCGCGGTTCGACCTCGACGGCCAGCCCGACGGCGAGGTCAGCGACGAGCATCGCAAGGCGGCCGCCGACGAGCTTGCGCGCCGCCGCGCGAACCGCGCCGCCCGCGAGGAGATCGAAATGCAGCAGCGCCGCAACCGCGCCGGGTTGCTGCGCGACTTCGAGCGCACGACGCTGACGCGTGCCAACTTCTGCGCGTTGAAGGGTGTCGCCGACGAAGAACTCGACCACCTGCTCGCGATCGCGCGCGAAGAGGCGGCACATCCGCCCGCGCCGCCGCGAGGGCGCCCGCCGCGGCAGGATGGGCGCCTGCGGCCGGACGCGCGCGGGCCGCGGCCGGACGCGCACAGGCCACGGCCGCCGCGCTGAAGCCAAGTACACTGCGCGGCTGTCACCGGCGGCGCCCGCTGCCGGCCCGCCCCGCCGCCGCGCATCGCCGGCGCCAAGCGCCCTGCATCCACCCGTGGTTCCCGCCCAGGCCATCGCCGAATCGCCGCTGCCCCTAGCCACGCCTGTCATGCAGGCCGTGGGGCTCGGCGGGCAGCGCGGCGATCATCGGCTCTTCGAGCAGCTCGATCTCGCGCTCGCCCCCGGCAGCGTGACGTGGCTGCGCGGGCGCAACGGCTGCGGCAAGACGAGCCTGATGCGGCTGCTCGCCGGTCTGGCGGCGCCGACCGCGGGCAGCATTGAGTTTGCCGGCACGGCGTTGCGCGATGCCGGCCCGGCGTGGCGCCGCGGGCTCGTCTACATCGCCCACCACAGCGCGCTGAAGGACGACCTGACGGCCGCCGAGGCGCTGCGCTTCCTGGTCGAACTGCAGGGTATGCAACCGACCGACGCGGCGCTCGACGCCGCGCTCGACCGGCTCGGCGTCGGCGCCTGCCGCGACGCGCCGGTGCGGACGCTGAGCCAGGGGCAGCGCCGGCGTGTCGCGCTCGCCCGCCTCGCGCTCGCGCTGGACGTGCCGCTGTGGCTGCTCGACGAGCCATTCGACGCGCTCGACGCCGCAGGCATCGCCGCGCTGAACGCCCTGCTCGCCGAGCACGCGGCGCGCGGCGGCGCGGCGCTGCTGACGAGCCATCAGGCGTTGAGCCTCGCCGCTCCGGCGCCGTACGTCTTCGACCTCGATCGCCATGGGATCGCATGAGCGCCGTCTTCGCGGCGGTCCTGCGGCGCGATCTGCGGCTCGCCTCGCGCCGGCGCATCGACACGCTGCAGCCGCTCGCGTTCTTCGTCGTCGCGCTCGCGATGTTTCCGCTCGGTGTCGGCCCCGAGCCGCAGACGCTGCGCGAGATCGCGCCCGGCATCGTCTGGGTCTGCGCGCTGCTGGCGGCGATGCTGTCGGTCAACTCGCTCTTTGCCGGCGACCTCGCCGACGGCTCGCTCGAGCAGATGCTGCTCGCGCCCGAGTCGCCGCTCGCGCTCGTCGCCGCCAAGTGCGTTGCGCACTGGCTGCTGACGGGGCTGCCGCTGATCGTCGCCGCGCCCGTCGTCGGGCTGCTGTTCGGTCTGTCGGGGCAGGCGCTCGCCGTCCTCGTCTACGGGTTGGTGCTGGGCACGCCGATCCTGAGCCTGCTCGGCGCGCTCGGTGCGGCGCTCACGCTCGGGCTGCGCAGCGGCGGCATGCTGCTGATCCTGATCGTGCTGCCGCTGGCGACGCCGGCGCTGATCTTCGGCGCCGGATCGGTCGCGACGGTCGAGGCGGGGCTGTCGCCGTCGGGGCATCTGTCGCTGCTCGGCGCGCTGCTGATCGCGACGGCGATCGGCGCGCCGGTCGCGACCGCCGCCGCACTGCGCATCTCGACCGAATGAAGGTGCGCGCGTGAACGGCCCGACCCGGCTGCGCCTCTTCACCTTCGCCGCGCCGTCGCGCTTTTACGCGCTCGCCGGCCGGCTCGTGCCGTGGTTCTGGGCGGCAGCGGCGCTGTTCGGCGTGGCGGGCCTCTACATCGGCTTCTTCGTCGCGCCGACCGACGCAACGCAGGGCGAGGCCTACCGCGTCATCTTCATCCATGTGCCAGCGGCCTGGATGTCGATGCTGCTGTATCTGGCGCTCGCGTTCTGGGCCGCGATCGGCTGGGCGTTCAACGCGCGGCTCGCTTCGATGCTCGCGCGGGCGCTGGCGCCGACCGGCGCGATGTTCACCTTCCTCGCACTGTGGACCGGCGCGTTCTGGGGCAAGCCGACCTGGGGCACGTGGTGGGTGTGGGACGCAAGGCTCACTTCCGAGCTGATCCTGCTCTTTCTCTACCTCGGCTTCATCTCGCTCGTCAACGCGATCGACGACACCCGGCGCGCCGACAAGGCCGGCGCGCTGCTCGCGATCGTCGGCAGCGTCAACGTGCCGGTGATCTACTTCTCGGTCAAGTGGTGGAACACGCTGCACCAGGGCGCGACGATCAGCATGACGGCGGCGCCGAAGATGGCGGCGACGATGCTCACCGCGATGCTGCTGCTGACGCTCGCGTTCTGGGCCTACGCGTTCGCCGTCGTCTTCACCCGCACGCGAGCGATCGTCGTCGAGCGCGAAGCCCACACGGCATGGGTGGCGTCGGCCGCACGTGGGAAAATCGGGCCATGAACTGGAACAGTGCGGCGGACTTCTTCGCGATGGGCGGCTACGGCCTGTACGTCTGGGGCTCGTATGCCGCGGCGCTCGTGCTGATGACGGCCGAGCCGCTGCTCGCGAGGCGCCGCCTGCGCGACGCCCTGCGCGCCGCCGCAAGGCAGGCGCGATCGGCCGGGGCAGCGCGATGAAGCCGCGCCACAAGAAGCTCGCCATCGCCGGCGGGCTGCTCGCCGCCGTCGGCGTCGCTGTCGCACTCGTGCTCAACGCCTTCCAGAGCAACCTCGTGTTCTTCTTCTCGCCGTCGCAGGTCGCGGCCAACGAGGCGCCGAGCGGCCGGACCTTTCGCATCGGCGGCCTCGTCGAGCAGGGTTCGTTGAAGATCGACGGCACGAACGTGCAGTTTGTCATCACCGACACCGCGAAGGCCGTGCCGGTGCGCTTCGAGGGCATCCTTCCCGACCTCTTCAAGGAGGGCAAGGGCGTCGTCGCGCAGGGCCAGTTGCAAGGCGGCACCTTCGTCGCCCGCGAGGTGCTCGCCAAGCACGACGAGAACTACATGCCGCCCGAGGCCGCCGAAGCGCTCGAGCGCGCCAGGCACGGCGACCCGAAGCTCGCCGAATCGGTGGCCAAGGAGGCGGCGCGGTGATCCCCGAGCTCGGCCACTTCCTGCTCTGGCTCGCGCTCGGCGTCGCGCTCGTGCAGGGCGTCGTGCCGCTGGCCGGCGCGCAGCGCGGGCGGGCCGACTGGATGCAGGTCGCGCGGCCCGCCGCCGCCTGGCTGTTCTTGTTCGTCGGCCTGTCGTACCTGTGCCTGACGGCGGCCTTCGTCGACAACGACTTCTCGGTGCTCTACGTCGCGTCGAACTCGAACAGCGCGCTGCCGCTGCCGTTTCGCATCGCCGGCGTCTGGGGCGGGCACGAGGGCTCGATGCTGCTGTGGCTCCTGATGCTCTCGGTCTGGACCTTCGCCGTCTCGCGCTTCAGCCGCCGCCTGCCGCTGCCGGTGCTGGCGCGCATCCTCTCGGTGATGGGCTGGCTCGCGGTCGGCTTCCTGCTCTTCACGCTCGTCACGTCCAACCCCTTCGAGCGGCTCGACCCGGCCGCCGCCGACGGCCGCGACCTGAACCCGCTGCTGCAGGACCCGGGGATGATCTTTCACCCGCCGATGCTCTACATGGGCTACGTCGGCTTCTCGGTCGCCTTCGCGTTTGCGGTCGCCGCGCTGATCGGCGGCAACCTCGACGGCGCCTGGGCGCGCTGGACGCGGCCGTGGACGACTGCGGCGTGGATCTTCCTCACGATCGGCATCGCGCTCGGCAGCTGGTGGGCGTACTACGAGCTGGGCTGGGGCGGCTGGTGGTTCTGGGACCCGGTCGAGAACGCGTCGTTCATGCCGTGGCTCGTCGGCACGGCGCTGATCCATTCGCTCGCGGTGACCGAGAAGCGCGGCGCGTTCAAGTCGTGGACGGTGCTGCTCGCGATCCTGACCTTCTCGCTGTCGCTGCTCGGCACCTTCCTCGTTCGATCGGGCGTACTGTCGTCGGTCCACGCCTTCGCGACCGATCCGCGGCGCGGCCTCTTCATCCTCGCCTTCCTCGCCGTCGTCGTCGGCGTCTCGCTCGTGCTCTACGCCTGGCGTGCGCCGACGGTCGGCCTCGGCTCGCGCTTTTCGCTCGTCTCGCGCGAGACGCTGCTGCTCGTCAACAACGTGCTGCTCGTCGTCGCCTGCGGCGCGGTGTTCCTCGGCACGCTCTATCCGCTCGCGCTCGACGCGTTCGGCCT
>JBDHSE010000080.1:0-10054 GCA_039807955.1 Ideonella sp.
CCGCCTCGAGCGCGTTGAGCAGCCGGCGCGCGTCGCCGTCGGCATAGCCGATCAGGCGCTGCTCGGCGGCGGCGGTGAACGGCGGCGCCGCCAGCAGCGCCCGGCCGCGCGCGAGCACCTCGCGCAGGTCGCCGTCGGCAAGCGGCTGCAGCACGTGCACCGTGGCGCGCGACAGCAGCGCGGAGTTCACCTCGAACGACGGGTTCTCGGTCGTCGCGCCGACGAAGGTGAGAAGCCCGGACTCGACGTGCGGCAGGAAGGCATCCTGCTGCGCTTTGTTGAAGCGGTGCACCTCGTCGACGAAGACCACCGTGCGCCGCCCGCCGGAGCGCGCGAGCTGCGCGCGCTCGACCGCCTCGCGGATGTCCTTCACGCCGCCGAGCACGGCCGAAATCGCGATGAACTGGGCATCGAAGGCATCGGCCATCAGCCGCGCGAGCGTCGTCTTGCCGACCCCCGGCGGCCCCCACAGGATCATCGAATGCAGCCGCCCCGATTCGAACGCGGTGCGCAGCGGCTTGCCCGGCCCGAGCAGATGCGGCTGGCCGATCACCTCGTCCAGGCGGCGCGGCCGCAGCCGCTCGGCAAGCGGCGCGTCGGCCGGATCGTCGAGGGGCAGCGGCAGCGAGCTCATGCGCGCGATTGTGGCAGTCGATTGCAAGCGAACCTTCGCTAACCTTGACGGCTCACGTGCCTACACTGCGTCACTCTGCACCCATCCGCAGCGCCATGAACGAGCTGACGCCATCGGACCTGAAGACCATCCTCCATTCCAAGCGGGCCAACCTCTACCTGCTCGAGCATTGCCGCGTCCTCGTCAACGGCGGGCGCGTCGAGTATGTGACCGACGAGGGCAAGCGCTCTCTGTACTGGAACATCCCGATCGCCAATACGACCAGCCTGCTGCTGGGCACCGGCACTTCGATCACGCAGGCTGCGATGCGCGAACTGGCCAAGGCGGGCGTGCTGGTGGGCTTCTGCGGTGGCGGCGGCACGCCGTTGTTCAGCGCGGGCGAGGCTGACGTGGAGGTGGCTTGGCTCACACCGCAGAGCGAGTACAGGCCGACCGAGTACCTCCAGTCGTGGGTTCGCTTCTGGTTCGACGACGCGCTCCGGCTGGCCGCGGCCAAGGCCTTCCAGCGGGCACGGCTGGAGCGCATCCGCACACAGTGGCTCAAGAGCAAGACACTGAAGGAGGCTGGCTTCACGGTCGATGCTCCGGTGCTCGAAGCGGCGCTCGACGCCTCCTTGCGGCAGATCGACGGAGCACCGGACAACACCTTTTTGCTGACCGAGGAGGCGAGGCTGTCCAAGCGTCTTTTCAAGCTGGCGGCGCAGGCCGCGAAGTACGGCGACTTCACCCGCGCCCAGCGCGGTCAGAGCACGGATCCGGCGAACCGCTTCCTCGACCACGGCAACTACCTGGCTTATGGTCTGGGCGCGACGGCCACCTGGGTTCTCGGCCTGCCGCACGGCTTGGCCGTCTTGCACGGCAAGACGCGCCGCGGCGGCCTGGTGTTCGACGTGGCCGACCTGGTGAAGGACGCCACCATCCTCCCGCTCGCCTTCGTCGCCGCCGTGCGCGGCGACGAAGAGCAGGACTTTCGCCGCGCCTGCATAGAGAGCCTGACGCGCAGCGAGGCGCTCGACTTCATGATCGACACCGTGAAAGCCGTCGCCGAGCAGACCGGACGGCTCGCGCAGGCGAAGGAACAAGCGCAGGTTCCGGCGGCATGAACGTGCTGTTGATCTCGCAATGCGACAAGCGCGCACTGACCGAGACGCGCCGCATCCTCGACCAGTTCGCCGAGCGTCACGGTGAGCGGACCTGGCAGACGCCAATCACGCGGGACGGGATGGACACGCTGCGCCGCCTGCTTCGCAAGACCGCGCGCAAGAACACCGCCGTGGCCTGCCACTGGATTCGCGGGCTGGACCACAGCGAGCTGTTGTGGATCGTCGGCGACGCCGGCCGCTTCAACGCCGAAGGCGCGGTGCCGACCAACACCACAGCGCGCAATGTGCTGCGCAAGCGGGACGAGAACGACTGGCAGACCGGCGAAGACATCCACCTGCTCAGCACCCTGGCCGCGCTGCTGCACGACTTGGGCAAGGCCACGGCCGCATTCCAGAACCGGCTGCAAGGCACGGGCCCGCCAACGCGCAACCTGTACCGCCACGAGTGGGTCTCGCTGCGGCTGTTCCAGGCCTTCGTCGGCGCTGACGACGACGCCGCGTGGCTGGCCCGTCTGGCCGCGCCCACGGCCGACGACGATGCGCACTGGATAGGCCGTCTGCAGTGCGACGGCATGGGCACGCCGTGCGACAAGCCCTTCGCCGTGTTGCCACCGCTGGCCCGGGCGATCGGCTGGCTGGTCCTGACGCACCACAGGCTGCCGGTGAAGCCGAGGCCCGACGGCGGCTGGCTGGGCAAGAAGCTCGATGCGCTGAACCCCAGCGACCTAGACCACCTGCTGGCCCAGGTCGATGCCGGGTGGAACGAACAGTGCACCGAGACCGCGCCGGCGCAGATCGCGCCGTACTGGCAGTTCCCGCACGACCTGCCCGTCACGACGACGGCCTGGCGCGAGCGCGCTGCCCGCGTCGCGCGCCGCTTGATGCAACTGCGTCAACAACCCGGCAAGGGCGACTGGCTGGGCAATCCCTACGTGATGCATATCTCGCGACTGGCACTGATGCTGGCGGACCATCATTACTCCAGCCTGCGACCCGGCGATCCAAGACGTGTACGCGGCGAGCCCGGCTACCCCCTGGCTGCGAACACCTGCATCGACAAGCAAGGCCAACGCACCCTCAACCAGACGCTCGACGAGCACCTCGTCGGTGTCGCCCGCCACAGCGGCGAGCTGTGCCACGCACTGCCGCGCTTCGAGCTGCACCTTCCACGCCTGGCACGCCACAAAGGCCTGAAGCGGCGCAGCGACGATGCCCGCTTTCGCTGGCAGGACAAGGCTGCCGATCTCGCGGCCGGCATGCGCACAGCCGCTGCCACAGGCGGCGCCTTCATCGTCAACATGGCATCCACCGGCTGCGGCAAGACGCTGGCCAATGCACGCACGATGTACGCGTTGACCGAGCCGCAACTGGGTATGCGCTGCAGCTTCGCACTCGGCCTGCGCACGCTGACGCTGCAGACCGGCCGCGTCTACCGCGACGACGTGCGGCTGGGCGACGAGGTCGTGGCGATTCGCGTCGGTGGAGCGCCCAGCCGCGAGCTGTTCGAGCACCAGCTCGCACAGGCGGAAGCGACCGGCTCGGCCTCGGCGCAGCCGCTGCTCGACGAGACGGGTGATCGCGACGACGGCGGCGTGCAGTTCGATGGCGCCACCGACAGCCATCCGCTGCTTGGCAAGGCGATGCAAGACCCCGCGGTGCGCAAGCTGCTGGCGGCGCCGGTGCTCGTGTGCACGATCGACCACCTGACGCCTGCGACCGAAAGCCAGCGCGGCGGCCACCAGATCGCGCCCATGCTGCGCCTGATGAGCAGCGACCTGGTGCTCGATGAACTGGACGATTTCGACATCGCCGACCTGCCCGCCGTCGCTCGGCTGGTGCACTGGGCCGGCATGCTGGGCGCGCGTGTCCTGGTGTCTTCCGCCACGCTGCCACCGGCGCTGGTGCAAGGCATGTTCGAGGCCTACAGCGACGGGCGCAGCCTCTATGCCCGCAACCGCGGCCTGCGGCCAGGTGAAGCAGCGCCGGTCGCTTGCGCCTGGCTCGACGAGTTCGAGCAACGGCGGCAAGACTGCTCCGACGCAGCAAGCTTCGAGCAAGTCCATCTGGATTTCGTGCGCCAGCGCCACGCGCAGCTTGAGAAGGGCCTGGTGCGGCGCCGCGCCGAGCTGTGGCCCTTCACGCACACCGGCCCCGCAAGCGAACTGCCAGTGCAGGCGGCCGAATGCATCCGCGAAGCCGTCGCCACGCTGCACGTGCGCCACCACGAAACCGACCCCGTCAGCGGCAAGCGCGTGAGCTTCGGCCTGGTACGCATGGCCAACATCGAGCCGTTGGTCGAGGTGGCACTGGCGCTCTACCGGCTCGGCGCACCGCTCGGCTTGCGAGTGCACCTGTGCGTCTACCACTCGCGCTATCCGTTGTTGATGCGATCGGCCATCGAGCACGTCCTCGATCGGACGCTAGACCGGCGCGACGCAGGCGCGGTGTTTCGCCAACCCGAGGTTCGCGCCCGGCTCGATGCGCATTCCGAATCAGACCAAGTGTTCGTGGTACTGGGCAGTCCGGTCACCGAAGTAGGCCGCGACCATGACTACGACTGGGCCGTGGTCGAACCTTCGTCGATGCGTTCGCTGATCCAACTCGCCGGCCGCGTGTGGCGCCATCGGCCGCTGCACGAATGCACGCAGCCGAACATCGTCGTGCTGAACCACAACCTGCGCTTCTGGGCGCAGCCCGACGGGCCAGCCTACATCTGGCCCGGCTTCGAGACCGCGCAGCAGCCCTTGCCACGCAGACCCTTGGGCGAACTGCTGCGGCCGGAAGAACGCGAAATCATCGACGCGCGGCCACGCATCCTGCCGCAGGGAGCGCTGCGGCCCGACGCCAGCCTGGTCGATCTGGAACACGCGCGGCTGCTGGCGACGATGCGGCCGGCGTCCCCGACATCCACCCCCGCGCCAGCCACAGCCAGCCCGCGCGCAACTGGCCGGCGCCGCGCCCCACTGGCCTCGCATGCGTCCGGCTCGCGGCACGCACTGTGTGCGCACCACTGGTGGACGTTGGCGCGACAGGACGCGTTGCTCAGCGCCGTGTTGCAACAGCAGCAGCCGTTTCGAGCGGGTGACGGTCAGGAGGTCGACGCCTGCCTGCTGCCGGACGAAAACGGCGAGCAGTTCCAAATGGCGCTCGTGCCCGAGGAGACTTTCTCACGCAGCGAACCGCAGCCCTACGTGGACGCCGACCGCAAGCTGCAGCGCATACCCGACACCAGTGTCGCGGGCGAGCGCATCGCGCCCTGGAACGCACCTGACTACCTGGAGCGACTAGCAGCACTGGCAGCGGACTTCGAGATGCCGCTGCGCGAATGCGCGCAGCGCTACGGACACGTCACGCTGCGTAGTGACAAGCACCAACGAGGCTGGCGCTTCCACCCCGCCCTGGGCTTCACGAAGTGGCGGTAGAGGACGGCGGATCGCCTTGCGCAGCATCGCGCCCGGCGGCTTGCACGACGGGTGGCAAGACGGACAGCAGTTGCGGCAGCGCGGTCTGCACCGTGTCCCAGATCACGTCGAGGTTGATGTCGAAGTATCCGTGCGCGACGCGGTTGCGCGTGGCCCGGATGCTGCGCCAAGGAACTTCGGGGTGCCGTTCGGCAAAGGCTGCTTGACTGGCAAGCACGTTGCCTGCGGCTTCGCCCAAGACCACCAGGTTGAACATCACCGCCTGCTGCGTGCGACGGTCATTCATGAACGCGGCCTTGTCCATACTCCCGACAAATTCGATGGCCGCCGCAGCGGCTTGCTGCATGTGTTCGAGATAGTCGGTGAGCCGCAAAGCACCCGTCATACCGGCAGCGCCTCCGCCAGCACTTGGCTGCGAAACTTCGCCGGCAGATCTCCGGGCGTCAACAGATCGACGCGAACGCCGAGCAAGTCTTCCAGTTCCACCTGCAGCCCGCCGAGATCGAACAGCGTCGCCCCCGGCAGTGGGTCCACCAACAGATCAAGATCACTGCCCTCGGCGTCATCCCCGCGCAGCACCGAACCGAAGACGCGCGGATTCGTCACCGGGAAGCGGCCGGCGACCTCGCGAATATCGTGGCGCTTCTCTTCGAATGGGATCGATGGCTTCATGTTGATTCCTCCAAAGCCACGATTGAAACCAAATGTAGACTGAACCCGGCAGCGGGAGTTCGTTCGCTGGCATTCCCGCTGCAGCGCTTGCTGCCTACCGCAGCATTCTATTGACCCACCCAAGGAGTTCGAATGCCCCCAGCCTTGTCCGGCCGGTCGGCAGCCCTTCGATCTGCCATCGAACGCTTCCTGAAAGAGCGTCTCGATGCGAAGCTGAAGCCGCTGCCACCCGACGATCCCAAGCGCCAAGACTTGTTGGCGCAGTTCGAGTTCAAGACCTGGATTGCCGATGCGGCCCGCCGCGCTCCGAAGATCCAACTCGCCACACATATCCTGAAAGCGACGCACCCGTCCGCCCGAGGGACGAACGTCAACGCGCCCCCGGCCAAATTGCCGCAACACGACGTTGTTGGAACCCACAGCCTTAGAGCCGATTACGTTGTCGATGCGGCCGTGGCAGATGCCAAGGTATTGGACGTCTACGGATTCTTGCGAAACATCGAACTTGAGGGTCAAACGCTACTGGACCTTATGCTGGCCGGTGACGCGGAAGTGCTCGCCGCGCTCAGCGACGACCGGACAGAGGCGCAGGCGTGGGCCACCGCGTTCACCGGCATCGCGGCGCCACGCGACAAGCCGGCTTCGCACACGCAGGCCAAGCAGCTTTGCTGGCTCGTCGGCGAAGACCCGCGCGACGATGCCGGCTACCACCTGCTGGCGCCGCTGTATGCCAGCTCGCTGGCGCATCGGGTCTTCACCACGGTCAACGAGGATCGCTTCGGCGAAGCGGCCAAAGCGGCTCGGCAGGCGCGACGCGACGGCGAGTACAGCGACACGGTGGTGCATGAGTACCCGCACCTCGCGGTGCAGAAGCTCGGTGGCACCAAGCCGCAGAACATCAGCCAGTTGAACAGCGAACGCGGCGGCAGCAACTATCTGCTGGCCTCTTTGCCGCCGCTGTGGGTGTCGCCTTCGGTCACGCCGCCACTGCGGACAGACACCGTCCTGCGCCGCTTCGCACGGCGGGAACGGGTGCGCGCCCGAACGGCAGACCTTCGCAGGTTTGTGGAAAGCGACCCACCAGAGAACCAGTCCACTCGCGACAAGCGTGACGCTCTGGTGCTGGACATCGTGGAAGAGTTATTCCTGATGGAGATGGAACTGCTGCAACTGGATGCCGGCTGGAGCGCGTCGCCCGAGTGTCGGCTGCCGGAGGCGGAAACGTGCTGGCTCGACCCGCAACGCCCCGAGCACGATGAAGCGTTCGCCCAGATGCGTGCCAGCACCGACTGGCCGACCGAACTGTGTGGCCGCTTCGCCGCTTGGCTGAACGCCAGTCTGAACGGCAAGCTGATGATGGACGACGCCGTGCACGACCACTGGTACGAACTGTTGCAGGAGGAGTTCAAGGCTCGGCAACGGGAAGGCTTTTATGACTGACGCGCCAATCGACACCGACGCCCTGCTCGTGCTCCCCCGCCTGCGTATCCAGAACGCCAACGCCATCTCCAGCCCGCTGACCTGGGGCTTCCCGTCGATGACGGCCTTCATCGGCCTGATGCAAGCCGTCGAACGCAAGCTGCCCGACGACTTTGCGCTCGGCTTCACCAGCGTCGGCGTCGTTTGCCACGATTTCCAGGCGCAGGCCACGCGCGGCGGCTTCACGCACAGCTTTCACCTCACGCGCAACCCAGTCGACAAGGACGGCAGCACGGCGGCCATCGTCGAAGAAGGCCGCATCCACCTCGACGTGACGCTGGTGTTCGGCGTGCAGTTTCTCGAAGGCTTCGATCGCAACGACGCCGAGGGCCACAGCCGGATGGCGGCAACCGTGGGCGACTTGGTGGCCGGCTTGCGTGTGGCCGGCGGCAGCGTGATGCCGTCGCTGCGCCGCGTGTCCGCACGGCTGCGCGCACCGCGCCTGCAACGCATGGACTATGAGGGCGAAGACCTGGCCAGGGTGTTCCGCGACGAACGCAGGCGCTGGCTGCCGGGCTTCGCGCTCGTCTCGCGCGACGACCTGCTGGCCGAGCACCTGGCGACGCTGCGGCAGACGCATCCCGAGGTCAGCGCGCTGGATGCGTGGCTGGACCTGTCGCGCCTGAACTACCGTGCCGAACGCCGCACCTCAACCGACCCCGCCACAAACCAAAGCACCGAACAGATCGAATGGGCGGCCCGGCGCCCACCCGGCTGGATCGTGCCCATTCCGGTGGGCTACGGCGCGCTGTCGGATCTGCACGGCCCCGGCAGCGTGGCCGGCGCGCGCGACCGCGACACGCCGTTTCGCTTCGTCGAAAGCCTGTACTCGGTGGGCCAGTGGATCAGCCCGCACCGGCTGCAGGTACCGGCCGATTTGCTTTGGCATGCCCACCACGACCCGACCAGCGGCCTGTACCGCTGCGTCAACGACTTCGGCCGCCCGCTGGCCGCCCCCGCTCCACTCTGACATTCAAGGAATCTTCGACATGGCTACCAATACTCTCAAGACTGCCTCTGTCCTCGCGTTCGAGCGCAAGCTCGACCCATCGGACGCCCTGATGCACGCCGGCCTGTGGTCTGCGCGCGGCGATGCCGCCGCCGCAGCCTGGACACCCATCGGCCTGCGCGAGAAGTCGGTGCGCGGCACCATCTCCAACCGCCTGAAAACCAAGGATCAGGACCCCGCCAAGCTCGACGCTGCGATCGAGAACCCCAACCTTCAGACCGTGGACGTCGCCACGCTGCCGGCTGAGGCCGACACCTTGCGCGTGCGCTTCACGCTGCGCGTGCTGGGCGGCGCCGGCACGCCGTCGGCTTGCAATGACGCGGCGTACCGCGACAAGCTGCTTGCCACCGTCGCCGGCTACAAGCAGACGCACGGCTTCGGCGAACTGGCGCGCCGCTACGCCGCCAACCTGGCCAACGGCCGCTTCCTGTGGCGCAACCGTGTGGGCGCCGAGCAGGTGGAAGTGCAGGTGGCGCACCTGATCGACGGCGCTGCGGCCCGCCGCTGGACGTTCGCCGATGCGTTCGCGATTTCGATGCGCGGCTTCGCGCCGGCCAGCGGTGACCTGGCCGAGTTGGGCGCGCTGATCGCCGAAGGACTGGCGGACGACCGCCATGTGCTGCTGGAAGTGACGGCCTTCGTGCGGGTGGGCGCGGGGCAGGAAGTGTTTCCGTCGCAGGAGCTGATCCTCGACCGGAGCCGCAGCACCAAGAGCAAGACGCTGTACGACGTGGCCGGCATCGCCGCCATCCACTCGCAAAAGATCGGCAACGCCGTTCGCACCATCGACACCTGGTACGCGGACGGCGACGCGCTGGGGCCCATCGCCGTGGAGCCTTACGGCTCCGTCACGACGCAGGGCCGGGCTTTCCGCCAGCCGAAGAACAAGGACGACTTCTACAGCCTGCTGGACAACTGGTTGCTGAAAGACAGGGCACCCGCGCTGGAGCAGCAGCACTTCGTGATGGCCACGCTGATCCGCGGCGGGGTGTTCGGCGAGAAGGGAGAGTGACGGATGGACCACTTCATCGACCTGCGCCTTCTGCCGAGCCCCGAGATCGCCCAGCCTCATCTGATGAACGCGCTGTTCGGCAAGCTGCACCGCGCGCTCGCAGCCCACGAGGGGCATGACATCGGGGTGAGCTTCCCGCGCGTCGGGCCGCAACGGCTCGGCGACCTGCTGCGTCTGCACGGCACGGTGCGGGCGCTGGATACGCTGCTCGCGCGGCCATGGCTGGGCGGCGTGGGCGACCATGTCGAAGTCGGCAGCTTGTTGCGCGTACCTGCCGGGGCCAGGCACCGGTGCGTGCGCCGGGTGCAGGCGCAAAGCAGCGCTGCACGACTGCGGCGACGCTTGATGCGCCGTCATGGCTACGACGAAGCCGCGGCTCGCCGGCGCATCGGCAACGAAGCGGAACAGAGGCTCGACCTGCCGTTCGTGTCGATGCAAAGCAGGAGCACGGGCCAGGCGTTTCGCCTATTCATCGACCACAGTCCGTTGACCGACGTCGCCACTGCAGGCCCGTTCAACGCCTACGGCCTGAGTCAGGCTGCGGCGACAGTTCCCTGGTTTTGACCCTTTTTCTGGACACTTCCGAAAAGCCCTTGCCCGACAGCCACTTGGCGAAGCTGCTGGGAACAGGGCTCCCAGCTGCGCATCGACAAGTTTGCGAAGGAATTCAAGGCGAGTAGGACGGTGTAGGGCTACTTCACTGCCGCGTAGGCAGCTCAGAAA
>JBDHSE010000081.1:0-9849 GCA_039807955.1 Ideonella sp.
GCTTTGCTTGAAGCCGCCGAAGGGCACGGTGATGTCGTCCTCGTCGTACTGGTTGACGTGCACCGTGCCGGCCTTCAACGCGCGCGCGACGCGGTGCGCGCGGTCGATGTCGTGGCTCCAGACGCTCGCCTGCAGGCCATAGCTCGAGTCGTTGGCCATCGCGATCGCCTCGGCCTCGGTCTTGAACGTGATGACGCCCAGCACCGGGCCGAAGATCTCCTCGCGCGCGATCCGCATGCTGTTCTTCACGCCCGCGAACACCGTCGGCTCGACGAAGTAGCCTCCGGTCTCGGTGCGCACCTGGCGGCCGCCGGCGCGCAGTGTCGCGCCTTCGCTGCTGCCCGCTTCGATGTAGCCGAGCACGGTGCGCAGTTGCGTCTCGTCGACGATGGCGCCCGTTTCGGCGGTGCCGGAGAGCGGATCGCCCGGCGCGTACTTCGGCGCCTCGGCGGCGACGACGGCGAGGAAGTCGTCCGCGATGCTCTCGTGCACGAAGACGCGCGAAGGCGCGTTGCAGCTTTCGCCCTGGTTGAAGAACATGCTGCCGGCAACCGTTCGCGCGGCGCGGTCGATGTCGCGAAAGTCCGGGAAGACGATGAATGCCGACTTGCCGCCGAGTTCGTTGTAGACGCGCTTCAGGTTGCTGCGGCTGGCGTACTCGAGCATCCTGCGGCCGACGCGCGTGCTGCCGGTGAAGCCGATCGCATCGACATCCATGTGCAGCGCGAGCGCCTCGCCGGCCTCATGGCCGTAGCCGGGGACGACGTTGAAGACGCCTTCGGGCAGGCCGGCGGCAATGGCGATCTCGGCCAGGCGCAGGGCCGTCAGCGGCGACTTCTCGCTCGGCTTCAGGACGACGCTGTTGCCGGCGGCGAGCGCGGGCCCAAGCTTCCACGCCGCCATGATCATCGGGTAGTTCCACGGCACGATGGCGCCGACCACGCCCATCGCCTCGTGCGTGATGATGGCGAGCGCGGTGTGCGCGGTCGGCGCGATCTCGTCGTAGATCTTGTCCACCGCCTCGGCGTACCAGGCGATGCAGCGTGCCGTCGAGGCGACGTCGACGGCGAGGCTTTGCTGCACCGGCTTGCCCATGTCGAGCGTCTCGAGCAGCGCGAGTTCTTCCTTCGCAGCGACGATGCCTTCGGCAAACCGCAGCAGTGTCTTCTTGCGCGCGGCGGGCGCCTTGCGCGACCAGCGACCGTCCTCGAACGCGCGGCGCGCGCAGGCGACCGCGGCATCGACATCGGCCGCGCCGCAGCGCGCGACCTGCGCAAGGCTTCGGCCGTCGATCGGCGAGCGGCAGTCGAAGCTCGCGCCGTCGTGCGCGGCGACGCGCGCGCCGGCGATGAAGGCGCGGCCGTCGATGCGCAGCGCGCGCGCCGCGGCGTGCCAGTCGGGTGCGGATGGGTTCATGGCGGTTCCTTCACGAGCCGGATCGCGCGGCGCAGGCGCGCGCGCAGCGGGCGGTTGCGATCATGCGCCGATCGGTGCGGCACGGCGAATCCGCCGCCCGGCCACCGGCGCGCCATGCGGCGCGCCGCGGCCTGCAGGATCAGAAGCCGAACACGACCGCGGCGCCGAGGAGGTTGTTGTTCTTGCGGTAGCTGCCGTCGCTGACGTTTTCGAAGACGTTGAGGTTGGACCAGTCGTAGCGGTACTCGACCTTGAACGACGTGAACTCGTTGAACACGTACTTCAACCCGACCGCCAGCGCGTAGCGGTTCGCGCCCTTGTCGCAGCCGGGAACATAGGCCGTGCCGCAGTCGAGGTAGGCATCGGGGCCGATGCCGTTGACGTTGTCGGCGCCGTAGCCGAGCAGGCCGCCGCCGTTCTTCGAGTTGTCGATGTAGTCGAAGCGCGCGATGCCCTGCAGCCGCGGCGTGAAGTTGTAGGCGGCGAGCGCCGACAGGCCCCACCACGAGGCGTCCTGCAGTTCGCCGGTCACCGGGTTGGCCGTGACGGCGGCGTTCTTCTGCGTGCCGTAGCTCAGCTGGCCCTGCACCGTCCAGTCGCCGCGGATGAAGTAGCCGTCGACCTCGATCAGGCCGAGCGTGGAGTTGTTGAATGTGCCGTCGGGCTGCTCGCCGTTGACGAAGTTCGGTGCCGAGCCCCAGACCCCGGCGACGCCGAAGCCTTCGAACTCGCCCTTCGAGTAGTCGACGCGAAACGTCCCCACCGAGCCCTTGCGGCGCGAGTTGTTGGCGTTCTGGTTCATCTGCGCGAGCATCGCCTTCGTCTGCCACTTGCCGCGCACGACGTCGAAGCCGGCGCCGATGTAGCCGGTCGGCAGCGTGAAGTCGAACAGCAGGTTGTGCGTGATGAGTGGCGTCTTCGTCGGCTCGAGGTATTCGTAGCCCGACCAGTCGGGAATCTGGCCGGCGATGAAGCGCGTCTGCAGGTCGGTCAGCGGCACCGAGACGCTCGCTTCCTGCACGATCGAGGCGCCGTCGATCACCGAGCCGACGCCGCGCTGCGGCGCGAGCGAGAGCTTCCAGATCGTCCCGCCATCCATCATCTTCTCGAACGAGATGATCGCCACCCCGATGTAGGAGTTGTCGTAGTTGTAGCCGTAGTCGGCGACCGAATCGAGGAACTGGAATCCGGCCAGGTCCTGCGCCTGGTTGTAGATGTAGGCCGCCTGCATCTGGCCGCTGATCGTCAGGCCCTGCAGGCCGCTGGCCTCGCGGTTGTCCTCGATCGCCTCGGTCTTGACGGTGACGCGGGCGAGGTCGGCCTGCTGCGCCGGCGTCATGCCCCACTGGCCGCTGTCGCCCTTTTCCTCCATCGCCTTCTGCTTGGCTTCGAGTTCCTGGACGCGGGCCTTGAGGGCGCGCAGTTCCTCGAGCAGCTCGGCGTTGGACTGTGCCGATGCAGGCGGTGCAAAGCAGGCCGCGACGGCGAGCGCGGCTGCGGTGGGTTGCCAGAGCTTCATGGGGTTCTCCTCGTGTGGGTCCGGTTGGCCGGAGCTTTCTGGTGGGTTATCGGCTCGTTGAGGTCGATGCCAAGGGTCATTGCTCGCCG
Organism: Ideonella sp.; assembly: GCA_039807955.1. GTDB lineage: Bacteria > Pseudomonadota > Gammaproteobacteria > Burkholderiales > Burkholderiaceae_C > CAIKUF01. Next base: position 3,025 of record JBDHSE010000081.1, read on the forward strand.
CGCGCCGCGGCGGCCATGTCGCTCGCCCGCTTGCGCTCGGCCCTGGCCAGCAGCAGGCTCGCGGCGATGATGCCGACCGAGACGACGGCCACCGTCACTGCGGCGATCGTGTTGACGCTCGGGTTCAGGCCAAGGCGGGCGCGGGAGAAGATGACGAGCGGCATCGTCGTCGAGCCCGGCCCCGACAGGAAGGCCGACAGCACGACATCGTCGAGCGAGAGCGTGAAGGTCAGCAGCCAGGCCGACATCAGCGTCTGCCCGATCATCGGCAGCGTGACGAGGGCGAACACCTGGCCGGGGCGGGCGCCGAGGTCCATCGCCGCCTCCTCTAGCTGGGGGTTCAGGTCCTGCAGGCGCGACTGCACCATGATCGTCGCGTAGGCGAGGCCGACGAGCAGGTGGCCGAACCAGATCGTCAGCACGCCGCGATCGGGGAAGCCGACCGCGCGCTGCACCGTGACGAGCATCAGCAGCAGCGACAGGCCGATGATGACCTCGGGCATCACGAGCGGCGCGTTGACCATGCCCGAGAACAGCGTGCGCCCGCCGAAGCGGCCGTACTTGACGAGCGCGAAGGCCGCCATCGTGCCGAGCACGACCGAGCCGCAGGCGGTGAAGACGGCGATGCGCAGCGACAGCCACAGGCCGTCGATCAGTTCCCGGTCGTTCAGCAGCGCGACGTACCACTTGAAACTGAAGCCGCTCCAGGTGTTGGGCAGCGGCGAGGCGTTGAACGAATAGACGACGAGCGCGACGATCGGGACGAACAGGAACAGATAGCCCGCGGCGAGCCAGGCGCGGGCGAAGGCGCGGTTGAAGCCCGCATCGAAGATCGTCGCGCGCCGGCTCATCATCCCCCCCAGCGGCGCATGGTGAGCAGCCCGGCGGCGCTCATCGCCGCAACTCCTGCGCCTGCGCCTGGTAGCGGTTGAAGATCGCGAGCGGAACGATGATCAGGAGGATCATCACGACCGCGACGGTCGACGCCATCGGCCAGTCGTTGTTGCTGAAGAACTCGTCCCACAGCACGCGGCCGATCATCAGCGTCTGCGGGCCGCCGAGCAGTTCGGGGATCACGAACTCGCCGACGCAGGGGATGAAGACGAGCATCGAGCCGGCGATGATGCCCGCCTTCGACAGCGGCACCGTGATGCGCCAGAACGCGACGAACGGCGTCGCGCCGAGGTCGGCTGCCGCCTCGAGCAGCCGCAGGTCCATCTTCGCGAGATTGCCGTAGAGCGGCAGGATCATGAACGGCAGGTACGAGTAGACCATGCCGAGCACGAGCGAGAACGGCGTGTTCATGTACATGTCGAGCGCCGGGATCAGGCCGGCGGCGAGCAGCACGTGATCGATGCGCAGCGTCGTCAGCGCGTTGGCGACGAGGCCGTTTTCGCTGAGCAGCCCCTTCCAGGCGTAGACGCGCAGCAGGAACGAGGTCCAGAACGGCAGCATCACGAGCATCAGCAGCGCCGGCTGGACGGTGGCCTTCGCTCGGGCCATGAAGTAGGCGAACGGATAGCCGATCGCCAGGCACAGCAGCGTCGTGATCGCCGCGTAGCGCAGGCTCGAAAGGTAGGTCAGGAAATAGAGGTCGTCCTGCGTGATGTAGACGTAGTTGCCGAGCTTGAGCGACAACGTGAGCACCGAGTCCTCGAGCGTCAGGATGTCCTTGAAGTGCACGCCGTCGATCTCGGAGACGCTGATCTTCAGCACGATCAGGAACGGCAGCAGGAAGAACACGAGCAGCCACAGATAGGGCACGCCGATCACCGCCACCCGCCCGTTGACCCAGCGCGCGAGCCGCGGATGGCGCGCCGTCCAGTGCGCGCCGGGCGCTGCGTCGATCGTGCTCGGCGCGGCGCTCATTGCGTCAGCACGACCTGCGCCGTCGGCGCCCAGCTCGCCCAGGCGGTATCGCCCCAGGTGAGCGCGTTCTCGCGGTGGCGGGCGACGTTGCTCTCGCTGATCTTGAGCACCGCGCCGCTGGTCAGTTCGAGGTGGTAGACGGTGAAGCTGCCGAAGTAGGACAGCTCCTTGATGCGCCCCTTGACCTTGTTGTGTGGATCGTGCGCACCGGCCGGCTCGGCCGCCTGCAGGCTGATCTTCTCGGGCCGCAGCGCGACGGCGACGGCCATGCCGAGCGTGCCGGTGATGCCGTGGCCGACGTAGTGCGTGCAGTCGGCGCAGCGCACGACGGCGTGGTCGGGCTCGTCGACCTCGACGCTGCCTTCCATCAGGTTGACGTTGCCGATGAAATCGGCGACGAAGCGCGTCGCCGGCGTCTCGTAGACGTCGCCCGGCGCGCCGATCTGCAGCACCTTGCCCTCGCTCATCACGGCGATGCGGGTGGCCATCGTCATCGCCTCCTCCTGGTCGTGGGTGACCATGACGCAGGTGACGCCGACCTCCTCGATGATGTTGACGAGCTCGAGCTGCGTCTGCTCGCGCAGCTTCTTGTCGAGCGCGCCCAGCGGCTCGTCGAGCAGCAGCATCTGCGGCCGCTTGGCGAGCGAGCGGGCGAGCGCGACGCGCTGCTGCTGGCCGCCCGAGAGCTGGTGCGGCTTGCGCTTCGCGTAGCGCTCGAGCTGGACGAGCTTCAGCATCGCGCCGACGCGCTCGCCGATCCCGGCCGCAGCCATGCCGTCGCGCTTCAGGCCGAAGGCGATGTTGTCCCACACCGTCAGGTGCGGGAACAGCGCGTACGACTGGAACATCATGTTGAACGGCCGCTCGTATGGGGCGAGGCCGCCGATGTCGCGGCCTTCGAGCAGCACCCGCCCCGAGGTCGGCGTCTCGAAGCCGGCGAGGATGCGCAGCAGCGTCGTCTTGCCGCAGCCCGACGAGCCGAGCAACGCGAAGATCTCGCCCTGCGCGATGTCGATGCTGACGTGGTTGACGGCGAGCGTGCCGCCGCCGAAGTCCTTCACGACGTCGTCGATCCGCAGGAAGGCCGGCTTGCCGGCCGGATCGCTCGCGTCGCGCGCTGCGCTGCTCATGGGCTTGTCGTCCTGTGGTGGCCTGCACCCGCGTCGTCGCGCAGGTGCGGCGCCGCTCGCGTCAGATCCCCGTCTTGAAGCTCGTGTACAAGCGCGTCATCGTGCGCCGGGTGTCGTTGTTCAGCGGCCCGGGCGGGATCATCTTCTTCATCTCGGCGTCGGAGAGGAAGACGGTCGGGTTGTTCGCCACCTCGGGCTTGACGAACTTCTTCGAATCCTTGTTCGGATTGGCGTAGAAGACCTTGTTCGTCAGGCTCGCTGCGACTTCCGGGCGCAGGATGTAGTTGATCCACTTCTGCGCGTTCTCGGGGTGCGGCGCGTCGGCCGGGATCACCATCACGTCGAAGAACAGCAATCCGCCGTTCTTGGGCAGCAGCGCCTCGATGTTCTGCCCGGTCTTGCCGTCGATCGCGCGCTGGCGGGCGATGTTGATGTCGCCCGACCAGCCGAGCGCGACGCAGATCGAGCCGCTCGCGAGGTCGTTGATGTAGCCCGACGAGCTGAAGAGGGTCACGTAGGGCCGGATGCTCTTGAGCAGCGGCGCGACGCCGGTGTAGTCGGCCGGGTTGTTGCTCGACGGGTCCTTGCCGAGGTAGTGCAGCGCGGCCGGGACCACCTCGGTCGGCGAATCGAGGAAGCTCACGCCGCAGGACTTGAGCTTCGAGATGTACTCCGGCTTGAAGATCAGGTCCCAGGCGTTGTCGGGCATCGGCAGGCCGCCGAGCGCGGCCTTGACCTTGTCGACGTTGATGCCGATCGTCGTGTAGCCCCACATCCAGTCGACCATGTACTGGTTGCCCGGGTCCATCTTGGCGATCGTCTTCTGCACCTCGGGGTCCATGTGGACGAGGTTCGGAATCTTCGACTTGTCGAGCTTGCGCAGCAGGCCGCCGTCGGCCTGGATCTTGGCCCAGAACGACGACGGCACGACGATGTCGTAACCGGTCTTGCCGGCGACGAGCTTGGCGTGGACGATCTCGTTGTTGTCGAAGTTGTCGTAGCGGACCTTGATGCCGGTCTCCTTCTCGAAGTTCGCGATCGTGTCGTCGGCGATGTAGTCCGACCAGTTGTAGATGTTGAGCACCTTCTCCTCTTCCTGCGCCGCCGCGGGTTGCGCGAAGCTCATCGCCGCCGTCGCGGCGGCCAGGCATACGCCAAGGATCTGGAGTGCCGATTTCGATTGCATGTGCTGATCTCCGGGGGAAGAGGAGGTGTCGGATTCGATGCGGAAAGCGAAATGCAGCGAGTCTATCCAGCGCCGGTGTGTGGCCCGCTGCTCGCAAACCCGCGGCGCCGCGGCGCCGCCGTGCCGGCGGCCGTCACAGCCAACCCCGCGCGGTGACATCGGCCAGCGTCAGGTCAAGGCACTTGCGGATGAGCGCCGCCATCTCGTCGATCTGGGCATGCGTCATCACCAGCGGCGGCGCGATGATCATGCGGTCGCCGACGGCGCGCATGATGAGCCCGTTGCCGAAGCAGTGGCCGCGGCAGAGCATGCCGACCTCGTGCACGGGATCGAAGGTCCGCCCGCTCGCCTTGTCGGCGACGAGCTGCAGCGCGCCCATCAAGCCGATGCTTTGCGCTTCGCCGACCAGCGGGTGCTCGGCCAGCGTCGCGAAGTGCCGTGCGAGGTAGGGGCCGAGGTCGTCGCAGACGCGCTCGACCAGATGCTCGCGCTGGATCAGCCGCAGGTTGGCGACGCCGACGGCGCAGGCAACCGGGTGGCCGCTGTAGGTGTAGCCGTGGTTGAACTCGCCGCCCCGTTCGATCAGCACGCTCGCGACGCGGTCGCCGACCATCACGCCGCCGAGCGGGATGTAGCCCGAGGTGACGCCCTTGGCGAACGTCATCAGGTCGGGCCGGAAGCCGAAGGTCTCGCAGCCCCACCAACGGCCGGTGCGGCCGAAGCCGCAGATCACTTCGTCGGAGACGAGCAGGATGCCGTAGCGGTCGCAGATGCGCTGGATCTCGGGCCAGTACGTCGAAGGCGGGATGATCACGCCGCCCGCGCCCTGCACCGGCTCGCCGATGAAGGCGGCGACCCTGTCGGCGCCGACTTCGAGGATCTTCGCCTCCAGCCAGCGCGCCGCTTCGAGCCCGAATTCCTCACGCGTCCTGCCGCGCCCGAGTTCGAACCAGAACGGCTGTTCGATGTGGACGATGCCCGGTATCGGCAGCCCGCCCTGGGCGTGCATGCCGCTCATCCCGCCGAGCGACGCGCCGGCCATCGTCGAGCCGTGATAGGCGTTGTGGCGGCTGATGATGACCGTCCTCTCGGGCTGGCCCATCAAGTCCCAGTAGCGGCGCACCATGCGCACGACGGTGTCGTTGCCCTCGGAGCCCGAGCCAGAGAAGAAGACGTGCCCGAACTGCGGCGGCGTCACCTCGGCGAGCAGCTCGGCGAGCTCGATCGCGGGCGGTGTCGCGGTCTGGAAGAAGCTGTTGTAGAACGGCAGCTCCTTCAGCTGGCGCGTCGCGGCGGCGATCAATTCGTCACGGCCGTAGCCGACGTTGACGCACCACAGGCCCGACATCGCGTCGAGGATCCGGTTGCCGTCGCTGTCCCACAGGTAGATGTTCTCGGCGTGCGTGATGACGCGCGAGCCCTTCGCGGCGAGCGACTTGAAGTCGGTGAACGGATGCAGGAAGTGCGCCGCGTCGGCGGCCTGCCACTGCTGCGTGCTGCGCCCGCTGGCGGGCGGCTTGGCGGCGGGATTCATTCGGTGCGCTCCGGTTCGAAGGGCGAAGCTGCTCAGACGTGCAGCAGCAGGTGATCGCGTTCCCAGGGCGAAATGACCTTCATGAACTCCTCGTACTCGGTCTCCTTGATCTCGGTGTAGACCGTGATGAACGAGTTGCCGAGCACGTCCGCGAGCGGCTCGCTTTCGCGCAGCAGATCGAGCGCTTCGCCGAGGCTGCGCGGCAACTGGAAATCGCCGAGGTGGGCGTCGCCCGCGCACTCGGCAGACGGCTCGATGCGGTTCTTCATGCCGAGGTAGCCGCAGGCGAGCGTCGCCGCGAGCGCGACGTAGGGGTTGGCATCGGCGCCGATGACGCGGTTCTCGATGCGCCGCGCCGCCGGCACGGCGACCGGCGAGCGGATGCCGACCGTGCGGTTGTCGGTGCCCCACTGGATGTTGATCGGCGCCGCGTTGGAGCGAACCAGGCGGCGGTACGAATTGACGTACGGCGCGAACAGCGCCATCGCCGCCGGGATGTACTTCTGCAGGCCGCCGATGTACCAGTAGAACTCCTTCGACGGCGAACCGTCGGCGTTGCTGAAGATGTTGTGGCCGCCCGCCTTGTCGATGATGCTCTGGTGGACGTGCATCGCGCTGCCGGGTTCGCCTGCGATCGGCTTGGCCATGAAGGTCGCGAACATGTCGTGGCGCATCGCCGCCTCGCGCAGCGTGCGCTTGAAGAAGAAGACCTCGTCGGCCAGCCCGAGTGGATGGGCGTGGAAGAAGTTGATCTCCATCTGGCCGGCGCCGACCTCGTGGATCAGGGTGTCGACGTTCAACTCCATCTGCTCGCAGTAGGCGTAGACGTCCTCGAACAGCGGATCGAACTCGTTGACGGCGTCGATCGAGTACGCCTGACGCGACGTTTCGGAGCGGCCGCTGCGGCCGATCGGCGGATTCAGCGGGATGTCGGGGTCGGAGTTGCGGGCGACGAGGTAGAACTCGATCTCGGGCGCGACGACCGGCTCCAGGCCGTCCGCCGCGTAGAGGTCGCAGACGCGGCGCAGCACCGAGCGCGGCGCGAAGGGGACCATCCGGCCCGCGGCGTCGAAGCAATCGTGGATCACCTGCGCCGTCGGGTCGGC